>PEAB01000145.1 GCA_002753395.1 Nitrospirae bacterium MYbinv3
CGTTATAATGGAGGAAATTATAACACAATATAATTATTATGCCCGAAAAAACTCGTGTCATTTCAGTATACTCAATTATCATGCCTGAAAAAACCTGTGTCACTTCAGTATAGCATATTTATGTATGTCTCTAACATTTTCTTATTACCTCCCATCTTTGCTCATACTTACTTATAGTTTACTCTCTTCACCCTTTTTTTTTGATTACACTCAGGATTCTTGTCGTTGACAGAAAGAGGGAATGTGGTATATACTATTAGGAAGGATTTTGATGTAATGGCTACTTCGCTAACCCCCTCATGTCCCTTAGGTAGCGAGAGAGAACGAAATGTCTCACGAGCATATGTTTCCCTCGATGACATTAACAGGATTAAGGAGGCTCTGATGGAGCAAGTAGAGATATGGTTTCACCAAAACCTTGATATAGTATTTCTATTGTATGGCTGTGCCTTTGTTTTTATGGGGGTAGCGATCCTTGTTCAGTCCAGGAGGGGGAGTACTTTGAAACTCTCGCGGATTATATGGATTTTGGCCTCATTTGCCCTGCTACACGGGATAAACGAGTGGTTGGATATGCTGTCGTTTACTCATCCGACGGATACTATATTGAGGTCTATGGGATTATTCTGTCTTGTCACTTCATTCCTGTTCTTGTTTGAGTTTGGTGTAAGATTGTATGCCATAGATAAAGACATGCCGTTTTTAAAATGGCGTATTACTGCTATCATGTTCCTTTTTATCTGCGCTCTTTCGTATGTTTCAGGGAAATCTCTGAATACATTGCCGGATATGGCGAGGTATTTTCTGGCATTTCCAGGTTCTCTGCTTACAGGTATAGGTTTTCATCACTACCGTTACGTCAGGGAAACTGTAAAAAAGCCACTGCACCTCAACAAGTATTTCTTGTCTTCAGCCATCGCGTTTGCGGTCTATGCCTTTTTAGGAGGCGTAGTTGTTTCAAAGGGCGAAATTTTCCCCTCAAACGTGCTAAATAGCGATACGTTTCTTTCGGTGGTACATGTGCCCGTTCAGGTCTTCAGGGCCGTATCGGCGGTAATTGCTGCCATATCCATAGCCGGAGTGCTCAAACTCTTCAACTGGGAGGCACAAAAATACCTGCAAGATACCATTGCAGATATAATCGATCAGAAAACAAAACATAAACAGGCAGAGGAAGAGTTAAAAAAGTTCTTTGACCATGCTATTGACATGTTATGTATTGTAGATAGCGATGGATATTTTAAGATGTTTAGCTCATCAATTGGGAAGACACTTGGATATACGGACGAAGAGCTTAAGTCAAGACCGTTTATCGAATTCGTCCATCCCGATGACACAGAGGCCACATTAAGCGAATTCAAGAAACTTTATCAAGGAATTCCTACAATCAGTTTTGAAAACAGATATATGCGGAAAGACGGCAGTTACAGGTTTTTTGAATGGACATCATCACCTGCCTCTGAATCAGGTCTGTTATACGCATCTGCCCGTGACATAACAGGGCAAAAGCAAATGGAGGCGACAATACAGCAGGAACTTGCAGTCCAAAGCTCAATTGCCATGATAACGGAGGCGCTGCTTGAGCCAAAATACGACAAATACAATATCGCAAGTATAGTGTACCATGAAGCCTTGAGACTTACGGAAAGCAAACACGGGTACGCCTCCTTAATCGATGAAGCAACAGGTGATAATATTGCGGTTAATTTCTCCTATATGATGAATCCGGAATGCAAGGTTGCAGAGACACAAAGAACAGCCATGTTTCCCAAAGGGCTTGATGGATATAATGCCCTGTGGGGACACTCTTTAAACACGGCAGAGGGTTTCTACACAAACTCTCCTAAAGAACACGAGTCTTTCAAGGGTTGTGCTCCAGAGGGACATGTAGAAATAAAGAACTTTCTGTCGGTGCCTGTAAACACCGGAGATAAGACAATAGGACAAATCGCATTGGCCAATTCCACCAGAGACTATACCGAGGTTGACCTTTCCATTGCCATGCGTTTGGCATCAATCTACGGAGTTGCAATAGAGAGAAAATACATTGAAGAGAGGTTGAGAGACAGTGAACACAGATTCAAAACCATCTTTGATCAAACACCGATTGGCATTGCCATCATAGCATCACACATCGGTAAGTTTATCCAGATTAACCATACATATTGCAATATTGTTGGTTATTCCAAAGACGAGATGTTAGAACTTACGCTTAAGGAAATAACGTATCCTGAGGACATACAAGCTGACCTTGACAACATGCAGCGTCTGATCAGCGGTGAGATTTCCGTGTTTAACATGCAGAAGCGATATATGCGTAAGGATACAGGGATAATATGGGTAAACCTTACATGTGTACCTCTGTGGACGGGCGGGGAACAACCTGCGTTTCATCTTGCAGTGGTGGAAGATATAACAGACAGGAAGCAAATGGAAGATGTCGTCAAAACGGAGAGAGACAAACTTAACTGGATAATGGAAGCAATGCAAGATGGCATCTACATAACAAACAGCGACTACGAATTGGAGTTCGTAAATAGGGCTATAATCAGAGAGTTCGGAGAAGTAAATTTCCGTAAATGCTACGAGTACTTCTATTGCAATGAACATCTACAGTATGGGATAAAGCAATGTCCACATTGTAAAAGCAATGAGGTGTTTTCGGGAAAAAGTGTTACGTGGGAGTGGTATTGCCCAAGGAACAACAAAACATACTCCCATTTTGATGCCCCCATGAGGAACATTGATGGTTCAGTATCCAAGTTTTCGGTGCTCCATGATATCTCCGATATCAAAAATGCACATGCGACGGTGAAGAGAGAACTTGACTTCCAAACAGCCATAGCGGAGGTATCCGAGGTATTACTATCGCCCTATAAGAATATAGTTGACATCTCCGCTATGGTGAACAGACAGGCAATAAGACTTACTGAAAGCGTACATGGGTATGTAGCGGAGATTGACAGACAAACGGAGGAACTGGTATGGCATACCCATACGGAGATGGCAAGGAACGGACAGTGCAACGTTGATACCGGACATATGGGGTTAGCCTTTCCAAAATGTAAAGATGGTTATAACGCCTTGTGGGGACATGCGTTAAATACAAAGCAGGCATTTTTTTCTAATAATCCCCAGTGGCATCCGGCATACAAGGACTGCATACCGGAAGGACATATTCCCCTGACCAGATACATGGCTGTACCATCAATAATTGGAGACAAACTGATAGGACAGATTGCATTGGCCAATGCCGTAAGGGACTATACCGATGAGGACCTGGACATTATAAAACGCCTTGCCTCGATTTACGCCCTGGCTGTTGAACGCAAACGGATGGAAGAGCAACTGCGGCTTATGAATGTAAACCTTGAATCCATGGTACATAAAGAGATCACAAAACGTCAGACGCAGGAACAGATACTAATACAGCAGTCCAAGATGGCTGCAATGGGGGAAATGATAGCCTTGATAGCACATCAATGGAAACAACCCCTCAATGCAATAGGACTGGTAGTACAAGACTTACAGGACGCTTATAAGTTTGGTGAACTTAACGAAGGGTATATAGCGCACACAGTTGATGTAATAATGAGGCAAGTTGTCTTTATGGGGACAACAATGGATGAATTCAGGAATTTTTTCAAGCCCTCAAAGCGAAAAGTCACGTTCGATGTAAAAGATGCAATAGACGAGTTAATTTCCATGTTTACACAATTTTTTAGCAAAAGTAGCATTAAGATTGATACAAAGGCTAAACACAATCTAAGCATGAAGATGAACGGCTACCCTAATGAGTTCAAGCAAGTGATACTCAACATATTGAACAACTCAAAAGATGCAATAACATACAGACGAAGCAGTGGGGACAATGTACAAGGCCTGATAGAATTAGAAATGTCTTTGACGCAACAGTATGCTACTACCGATTCAGGCAAAGAGCAAATTGTAATCTCAATAAGAGACAACGGTGGTGGCATCCCTGACGATGTAATAGAGCGAATATTTGAACACTACTATACGACAAAGGGAGCAGAGGGTACTGGAATAGGCCTTTACATGTCAAAGACGATCATAGAGACAAACATGGGTGGAAGCCTAACGGTTAAAAACGTTGATGGCGGATTTGAGTTTGTAATAACGCTACCTGCATATGAGGGTTTACGTTGACGGGTATCATGACGCCAACACCAAAGATACTCATAGTAGAAGACCAATACACGTCGTTTGAGTTCATGAGCAGGCTGCTCATACGTACGGGATATAAGGTCTTGTCCCATGTCACAACGGGTATTGATGCTATAGAGAGCGTCAAAGACAATGCTCCGGACCTGATCCCGATGGACATAAATCTGGAGGGAGATATGGATGGCATAGAAACAGCGGTTGCCATAAAGGATATATCAGATGCGCCTGTGATATATTTATCGACACACTTTGATGATATCACCTTTGAAAGAGCCAGAGTAAGCGGCGCTCAAGGGTATTTCGTCAAGCCGGTAAGATATATGGAGTTTCAGACAAACATCGAAATGATCATTAACAAACGTAAAGCGGATATCGAACTCAAACACAAAACCGCCATAGACAGGGCAATGGTCGGGACATCAAAAACTATTATACAAACCAGATATATCTCCATCAAAGAGATATCCGATCTGCTCCTGCACCATGCCAAAGCCTTAACTGAGAGTGTATATGGTTATGTCGGTTACATTGATGCTGAAACGGGGTTTTTGGTTGCTCCTACATTGACAACGGATATATGGGACAATTGCAATATTGCAAACAAGAACTTTGTCTTTGAGAGGTTCAAAGGGTTATGGGGTTGGGTGTTAGACAATAAAAAACCGCTGCTGGCAAACAACCCTGAAAACGATCATAGAAGCACCGGAATACCCACGGGACATATCCCTATAACTTGGGTTTTTTTTTGAGTAGATACAGTAATAGGAAAAAAGCCAATATGGATGCGTATTTCCAGTGCTATGAAAAAAATGGCGTGTATCTACAGATTTAAGAGGGGTCTGAGACCTTATCTGAGACTTCTAAAATGGCTTTTGGAGCCGATATATCAAGTGATTTTAGTGCATATTTTACCTTAGAATTGATTTCGTTACGTTGGAAAAAACCTAATTTAGCCGTTTTAAACTCAGTAACTTGCAAAGAAGCCAACGTTTCCTTGATCTGCCTCCACGGTTGGTCACAATT
>PEAB01000022.1 GCA_002753395.1 Nitrospirae bacterium MYbinv3
TCTTTATTTTAGATTGAAACTGTAAAGCTCAGACATATTTTTAGGGAGAATGCTGCGTAGTTTTCTCTTGCTCTCAATCCATACAGTCACCCCTTTGCCAATTTAACCCCATAAATATATATCTCCACTCTTCAATGAGAATTACTGGACTGTAGGAATATGAATAGTTATTGTGTATAATATAGGTTAAGCGTGACAATGAATTAGTGTTAAGGGAGATAGACTACTTGAGCATAGAGACAAACGAGCATTGGATGAAGAGGTGCCTGGCACTTGCTAGGAGGGCGCGGGGGCAGACGAGTCCTAATCCTATGGTTGGGGCGCTCTTGTACAAGGATGACAATGTAATAGCCGTGGACTACCACAAGAAGGCTGGAACACCACACGCTGAGCCACTCGTACTGAAAAAGGCAGGGGAGGCGGCAAGAGACGCAACGCTGTTTGTGAACCTTGAACCGTGCTGTCACAGAGATAAACGTACGCCCCCGTGCACAGACGCCATAATCGAGGCGGGCGTCAAAAGGGTCGTTATCGCTATGGAGGACCCAAACCCTGCGGTGTCGGGTAAAGGGATAGAGGTGCTCAATAGTGCTGGCATTGCTACTGAGGTAGGTATCCTTAAAGAGCAGGCGATGAGACTCAACGAGGCGTACATAAAATACATAACCACACGCTCACCATTTGTCATAATGAAGGTGGCCATGACGCTTGATGGCAAGATAGCCACCCCCAATGGCGAGTCAAAATGGATAACCTGTGGGACATCCAGGAATCTGGTACACCGGCTCAGGGCAAGCGTTGATGGCGTGCTCTCTGCCATTGGGACGGTTAAGGCAGACAACCCAAAGTTCTCCACCGATATAGAGGGCCTGCGCAACCCCATGCGCATTATCATAGATCCGGAATTAGCAATCCCAGAAGGATCCAACGTCCTAAAGACACCTCCTGTGACATACATCGTTACCAAAAAGAACAATACCTACAATATTGACGGCCTTAAATACATCTACTACGACGGAGAGATAGACCTTAAATGGTTGATGATGGAGTTAGGCAAGGTCGGCATTACGTCAGTTATGATAGATGGTGGGGCCTCCCTTACCGGTCATGCCATAGAGGAGGGTATTGTGGATAAAGTGATGGTTTTCGTAGCCCCGAAGATTATTGGGGGCAAGGGTTCGTTCTCACCGGTTCAAAGCAAGACGTTCAGGTCAGTGAATGATCCCTACGGTATTGTCAATATGACCGTCAGGAGTATCGGTTGCGACATTTTAATAGAAGGTTACATAGGTCGATGAAGATAGGAATAAACGCCTCTTTTCTCAACAACAAACCAACGGGGGTAGGGGTCTTTACACAGGAGGTAATGAAGGGGCTGTGCAACCTGGATAAAGACACAACAGTGTTTTCCTCGATACAGGTTGAGGGCGTCAATGAGGCACAGATGCAGCTTACACCTACCCACATCAGGGGTTCGTTGAACGTGGTCAATAACATCGGCAGGGCAGTGTTTGACAATGCCCTCCTGCGTTATAGGCTAAAGGCAGCGGCTGTGGAGGTGCTTTTCTGTCCCATCATGGAGTTTCCCTTGACCTACGTGCTACCAACGGTCGTTATGGTGCATGACCTTCATCCGCTGTACTTTCCAGAGCAGTTTGGGCTTGCAGGCAAGTACTTTAAGTTTTCCCTGGGGATGCTAAAACGTCTCAGATACAGGGTCGTAACGGAATCGAACTTCGTCAAGGCAGAGGTCGTAAAGACTGCCGGCCTGCAAGAGGAACTAATTGATGTCATCACCCTCGGTTATGATCCAGAGTTTTTTAAACCGCGGGGCATTGAGCAGCAGGAAGGCTTTTTAAGGAAGCACGACCTAAAAGCCCCCTTTATCCTTTTTGTTGGTTCACTGTTTCCGTACAAGAATGTTTCTACACTCATAGATGCCTTTCTTTTAATTAAAAACCGTGTGCCGCACACGCTTGTTATCATTGGGAAGCAGGATCTTGCCGCCAAGCCTCTTATCAAGGACAAACGGATTGTGTATAAGAGTTATGTGGAACGACAGGACATCCCGTATTTTTATTCATACGCTGATATGCTTGTACATCCTTCTTTGTTTGAGGGGTTTGGTCTAAACATATTAGAGGCGATGGCCTGTGGCACACCCGTTATATCCTCAAATGGCGGGTCTTTGCCAGAGGTCGTTGGCGATGCAGGTCTGCTCTTTAATCCTAAAGAGGTAACAACACTGGCAACCCTCATGTTGAAGCTTATAAGAAACCAAGAACTGCGTCAATCTCTGATCAACAGGGGGCTCAAACACGTAAAGAAGTTCACATGGGACAAGGCTGCCATAGGTATATACAACGCATGTAAAAAATGCCTTGACGATTCAAGAAGGGAGAAAGAGGGGGGGCGGAGGTAGATCAAGATGTTACCTGCGTGCACATACCGCTCAAACAGATATGAAGACATTATTAATGTATCCTCTTATAAAAGCATGGTAAATTTCTCTTTATTGTTTCAAGACATGGATTCCCGCTTTCGCTGGAATGACAGCAATCGCCGTTTTCCAAGTGTGTCATTCCTGCGTAAGCAGGAATCCAGAAAGTGCAAAACTATAGTAAAGAAGATACCTAATTAATTGAAACGGTGAAGATACTACATCTACTATACGAAAGCAAAGGCGATTACTTTGGCATTGGGGGGGTGGGGATTCGAGCTTACGAAATATATGGGCGTTTACGTCAGCGCCATGATATTACCTTGTTGTGCAGGAGTTATCCGGGGGCAGTAGATGGGTTGATTGAGGGATTGAGGCATATATTTGTAGGGGCACAGTCTAAGAATTTTCTGAAGGCACTCCTGTCCTATGCCTATCATGCCTCTTTATATGTCAGGAGACATGGTAGGGAGTATGATGTCATCGTAGAGGAGTTCTCACCGGCGGTGCCTATGTTTTTAGGTTCCTACAGAGACAGACCCCTGGTGCTTCAGGTTCAAGGCCATACAGGTAAACAGTATTTCGATAAGTACAGTATGTTTTATGCAGCCCCTCTCTATCTAATGGAGAAGTACAGGGTCATTGCCTACAGGAACGTGATATTCGTCTCTGAGGCGGCAAAGGCCAGGTACAGGCTCAAAAATAACTGTAACGCAACAGTCATATCCAATGGCATATCGGAGAGTCTATTGGAGGATGCCCCGGAGTGCTGCAACTTAAGCACCAGCCATCAACCCCCATATATACTTTACCTTGGCCGTATAGACATTCATCATAAGGGACTTGATGTTTTACTAGGCGGGTATGAGGGGTTATGCAGTGTATTTCCTGAAATAGGACTCATTATAGCGGGGAACGGACGTGATATGGGCAAGCTTACGTCCATGCTTAAGGATCTGCCTGATACAGTGCGCAACAATATCCAATGCACCGGGTGGGTTGATGGACAGAGGAAGGCTGCTCTGTTAAAAGACGCACTTTTCGTTGTAGCCCCCTCAAGGTATGAGACGCAAAACATTGTGGTATTGGAGGCATTGGCCTGTGGTAAAGCCGTCGTTGTAAGCGGTATACCGGAGTTACAATACGCAGTCAATTGTGGAGCAGGACTGTCCTTTGTATCTGAAAACACCAGGGCGTTGACTGCAGCTATGCAGCAGCTTATAACTGAAGGGCGGTCAAAAGGGCTGATTGAAGAGATGGGCGTCAAGGGCAGACAGTGGGTAAGTGATTACACGTGGGACAGGGTGGCTTCTGCTTATGAAAAGTACTTACACGACTCTGTACAACTTAGTTTATAAGAATGGTATAGAAGATACCCCAGCACATCAGTGAGATGCTGGTAGAAACGCCCTTAGAATGACAATCATGACAGCTATCTGTCCTATCCAAAAGAGGAACATCCACTTGGTGAGATCTGCTTTGATCTCAGACAACTTCTTATCCAATTTGGCTGCTTCAGAAGATATACGTTCATTAACCTTGCTTATTTCAGATGTGATATGCTCATTGATCTTGGAGACTTCAGATGTAATGCGCTCATTGATCTTGGAGACTTCAGATGTGATACGTTCGTTGACCTTTGAGACCTCGGAAGATATACGTTCATTGACTCTTCCTTCAAGCGCTATTAGCTCAGCTTTTATTGTAGCTTCAAGATCCACAACCTTGCCTTCAAGGGCAGTTAATTCAGCCTTTACCTCTGTTAGTTCAGACTTAACCGTTGTTAAATCGCTTTTAACTGTTGTTAGGTCAGACTTTACCGTTGTTAAATCGCTTTTTACCGTTGTTGATTCGGTATTTAACTTACCTTCAAGTATAGTTAATTCGTTCTTTATTGCTGCTAATTCACTCTTTATCTTGCCTTCTAAAACAATCATATCGGCTTTTAATGAGCCTTCCAGAGCCATTAAGTCAGACTTAGATACCGCTTCCGACCTTGCTCGCTCAACCACATCATCAATTGCGTCGATAATAGCCACTGTACCCTCTTCGCCAAGCTTGTCTTTGAGCAGGTTATAGAGTTCAATCGTCTTAGCCATCTTTGCATTATACACCAACAAAGGGTAAAATTCAAGTGTCAAGTTATCAGTTATCAAGAGGCGCATAAGAAACTTATGGGTCGTCCTGTCATTGCCGTGCTCGACACGGCAATCCACAAGCTAATAGATTCCTGCTTTCGCAGGAATGACATAATTTCCCATGTTTTTCTTATGCGCCCGTTATCAAGGCAGCTGTTCTCTCTGAAAATTAATGTAACTTATTGATATATAAGCAATATACTATAATAACACCGCGAGAATTATTTTTCATACACACAGTAATATCCTTATAAAAAAACATTCTGCAAATTCAGTGAGAATTGCTGTTACAAGGCCCATAAGAAACGCACATAAAAATCGCAAAGGCGGTAAAACGTGGAAACTTAGATTCTTTACGGGGTCAAGGGAGGTACCCCTAGGCATTCTCCCTATCGCCTGATCTCCCTGCCGGCCATAGCGCCGTCTATCATATAATAGATCTTGTTACCCTTATGGGCTAAGAGCGTGTTGTGTGTGACGATCACAAACGTCGTTGACTTCTTGGCATTTATCTCGTGGATGAGGTCTATAAGGGCCTCTCCCGTCCTCATATCCAGATTGCCGGTTGGCTCATCCGCTAACACCACAAGCGGATCCATAATCAGCGCCCTTGCCACGGCCACACGCTGCTGCTCACCGCCTGAAAGCTCTCCAGGCGTGTGCTTAAGCCTCTTCTCTAACCCAAGCTCCTTCAACAGATCAACCGCCCGATCCATGACCTCATCCCTGCCAAGACCGCCTATAAGGCCAGGCATCATCACGTTCTCCAGCGCACTAAACTCCGCCAAAAGATGATGAAACTGAAAGACAAACCCTATCGTCTTATTCCTGAAAGCCGCAAGCTCCCGCTTGTTGAGCTTAAAGATGTCAACACCCTCATACAGCACCGTCCCTGATGTCGGCCTGTCTAACGCCCCAAGACAGTGTAAAAACGTACTCTTACCCACACCAGATGACCCCATGATAGAGATGACCTCGCCCCTTTCAATGGTCACGTTCAATCCCATCAGGACAGGTATCTCACCGGCCTTCGTAACATAGGACTTCTGAAGGTCAATTGTCCTGATCAGCTCGTTTACTGTCTCTTGCATATTTGTCTTTCCTGTCGTTTATGTCTTTCTTTACAATCTTTTCCTTATCTTCATCCTTGTCCTTGCTGCCCAAGAATCTGTGATAGACATTCTTGGCCTGCTGGTATAGAGCATCTAAAGAGTCCTTCTTTGCCCTTAGCTCGTCTGCCTTCTCGGCTGCTGTCTCACTGATCTGTTTGACCCTCTGGCCGGTCTCCTGCACCTTCTCCCCAAGCCACAGAAACTTATCTCCCCCATAATACAGAGAAATAACAACATACGTTATGACCAGTAATATTACCGTGCTTATTGCTTGTCTTATAAACCTGAACACAAACATCGTCTACTCAAACCGCAGCGGCTCTATAGGATTAACAATGGCCGCCTGATAAGCCGGATAGATGGTAGACAGGAAACTAATGATTATGGCGGAGATCGAAACAAGCATAAAGTCTGAGACGTTGACCTTAACAGGCAGGCGGCTTAGGTAGTATACATCAGATGGCAGCTTTATCATCTCATACGTGTCAAGCAGATAACACGTGATAGAGCCTCCAGCCAGCCCTAAGCACGTCCCTATAAGGCCGACGATAAACCCCTGTAACATAAAGATATACATGATGCCGGCGTTTGTGGCGCCCATAGCCTTTAGGATTGCTATGTCCCGCTCCTTTTCAATAACGTTCATGATAAGCGTTGAGACAATATTAAATGCGGCAACAAGCACAATAAGTGTCAAGATGACAAACATGGCCAGCTTCTCTAACTTCAAGGCGGAGAAGAGGTTCTTGTTCATCTGCATCCAATCTCTTACGCTGTATGAAAAGCCAAATAATTCATTTATACGTTTTCTGATGTCCTGAGCCTGATAGATATCCTTCACCCTTACCACTATGCCGCTGACAGAGTTATAGAGTCCAAAGAAGAGTTGTGCAGATTCTATGGAGGTAATTACAAGACTTGAGTCGTACTCGTACATGCCGACCTCAAAGATGGCCACAACCTTGAACTTTTCAGTCTTTGGGAGCATCCCCAACGGCCCTATATCACCCACTGGCGATATGATGTTGATCTCATCATTGATCGTTACACCAAGGTTTCCGGCTAGCTCCCTGCCTATAATTATCTCTTTGCCAACGTCCGTAAGGTTCTCAAATCTACCCTCTTTTATGAATGAGTAGATGCCTGTTATGGCCTTTTCCCTGTCTGGTAATATCCCCCTTAAAAGAACACCCTGTGCCTTCCTGTCCTTTGCAGCCATGACCTGACCAAGCACAAAGGGGGCTGCGGAGTCAACACCAGATAGCTTCTTTATATCATCTGTGAGTAAACGCTGGTTGTAAATCCTTCCTCCTTGGTTTGCTACGATGACGTGCGCATTAACGCCTAGTATCTTCTTCTGAAGGTCGGCGTGAAAGCCGCTCATCACGGCAAGGACGATGATAAGAGCCATAACCCCCACTGCCACCCCCCCTATAGATATGACGGTGTTAAACGATATGCTCTTATGCCGCTTCCTCGACTTGAGATAGCGAAAGGCGATTATGAACGGATATGTATGCCTCATTGCTGCGGCTTTAACTGTGGAAATAGTATAACGTCTCTGATGGACTGGGAGTTTGTAAGGAGCATGACAAACCTGTCAATCCCTATGCCCTCACCGGCTGTGGGGGGCATGGCAAACTCAAGCGCCCTGAGGAAGTCCTCATCCATAACGTGCGCCTCCTCATCCCCCTTCTGTCTGTCTATAAGCTGGTCGTTAAACCTGCCGCGCTGATCGATGGGGTCGTTTAGCTCAGAAAAGGCGTTGGCCATCTCCCGCGCAGTGATAAACAACTCAAACCTGTCGGTTAGGGCAGGATTGTCCTTCTTTCTCTTAGCCAGCGGGGATAGCTCAACAGGGTAGTCTATGATAAACGTAGGCTGTATGAGCTTAGGCTCTATGCGTTCCTTAAACACCTCGTCGAGGGCCATTGCATAAGAGGCACCCTTGGGTATGTCAATCCCGTTGGTTTTTGCCCAACCGGCCACAGCCTCCGTGTCCTTTAAGTTCTCCTGAGAAAGCCCCGCATCCATAAAACTGTCAAGGAAGGATACACGTCTCCAGGGCGGTGTGAGGTCAATGTCGTGCTCGCCGTACTTGAACTTTAACGTGCCGATGGCCTGCATTGCCACGTAGCACAAGAGCTCCTCGGTAAATGACATGAGGAAGTTGTAATCCTTATAGGCTATGTAGAACTCTATCATGGTAAACTCGGGGTTGTGTTTTGTGGAGATCCCCTCGTTTCTGAAGTTGCGGTTGATCTCAAAGACCCTCTCATATCCGCCGACGATCAGGCGTTTCAGGTAGAGTTCGGGCGCTATTCTCAGGTACAGTTCCATGCCTAGGGTGTTGTGGAAGGTTTTAAAGGGTTTGGCCGCGGCGCCTCCGGGGATGGGGTGCATCATAGGGGTTTCGACCTCTATAAACCCATGTCTTTCAAAGAAGTCGCGAAACGCCTTTATGATCTTGCTGCGGCTGGCAAATGTCGTCCTGACCTCGGGGTTGACGATCAGGTCTAGGTAGCGCTGCCGGTAGCGCAGCTCAACGTCCTTGAGGCCATGCCACTTCTCTGGCAGGGGGCGGAGCGCCTTGGCTAATATCTTGAAGTCGTTGACCTCGATGGTAAGCTCTCCTGTGCGTGTCTTAAACATCCTGCCGTTTACACCAATAATATCGCCGATGTCCAGCTTTTTGAGGATCGGAAACTTGTCCTTGAGGATGTCTCTTGCCAGGTATATCTGTATCCTCTTATCAGAGGAGTCCTGTATATGTGCGAATGAGGCCTTGCCAAAATTGCGGTAGGCTACGACGCGTCCTGCAACGGAGGCAGGTATGATGGTCTCTTCTAATTTTGTGTTGTCAACGTCTGCGTACTTTTCTATGAGATCTGCGGCGTGGTCGGCTGCCTGAAAATCCTGATCGTAGGGGTCAAGTCCCATGTCGCGCAGTTCTTTTAGCTTTTTCTTTCTCTGCTCAATTAGCTCATTTACCTCTTGAGTCTTATCTTCTTCAGAATGCTCAGTCATTAATGCCCAAAACCCCCTTCAAATCGATTTAATATTTTGTAAGATTATGATGAATATTAATTCTTTTTATCTATATGTTTCTTATATCCAAATCCCGCACCAAAACCACCTGCAAACACAATCAGTATCTTTAGGATATCAACCAGAAGCTCTTTGTAGGGCAATGAAAAAAACAATCAAAAATGCTAAAAAGATTATTAAATAACTTAAATAAAACCATCTATTAGAGGTTATAAATTTGTAATGGTTTTCATCGCTTTTAAGCGAATATTCTATTAACTTATCAATATGTCCTGGTGTTACCTTTTCAACAATCGGATCAGCAAATTGCCTTACTCTTGAGCTGTGCAAAGCATAAAACTCCTTTCGTACAAGTTCAGGAGCTTCTTTTACTATTTCATCAAACTCACGTTCAGCAACACTATCTTTTCCTGAAGAATCAGTACCTTCAGTATTTCTCGCTATTTCTTTACCCTCTTTAGCTTTTTGCTCGGCAGTAGGTTCATTATTTTCTAAATCCGCCACGTTTATTTATTAAACATACGATTTAGCGATCCATAAAGCATATTACTCCACTCATTTGCTCTTTCTACAAGTATTTGTTCAACATAGCGGCTAGTTGTATCTGTCAATATTGAATTTACCAATGTTTGGTAGTCATCTTCCGCCAGCCGATTCCCTTCTTTTAGCTTCTGTGAATGCTTTATAGTTTTATTTATTTGCAATGGCGAATCTGCTAACATGGTAATCTCTCTGTGCTGCTCATAAACTTATTTACGATGTAAAATACATCGTTATGTTTCAATTAACCGTCTCTTCTACTTAATTTTAACGTACCAAGATATTTTTGTCAACACGTTGAAATTAGGTTATAATGTTGACACATGGTATTGACTTGTTTTAGAATGCTAAACGGACGAGGAATATAGATGACACGCTATATAAATGGGGTCAAGGGGGCTTGCCCTCTTGCGAGGGGATCTGAGGGGCAGGTGCGACCTGCAGCGACAAGGGGGCGGTGCGCCCCCCTTCTATGAAACCGCAGTTCATGCCAAAGTGGGCCAGAGAGATCGTCAGATTTATGTCCGTTAAACCGCAGTTCATGCTCTGGGGGAACGTCTACGACGTCTATCCGATGCAACTCAAGGACGGCGCCATCACTACCCTCAAGATCACAGACTACCTCAAGACCCTCCTCAAGGAAAACGACTACAGCCTGATCCTCGCCTACGAACCCCTCTACGGCCTCAAACTCCTCGACGGCGACCCAGAGACATTAAAAAAAACCACCAAAGAACAGATAAAACCCGACACGCCCCTCATCGCCACACCTGTCAGGATGGCCGAACTTGCAGAACTCCTGACCACATCAAAAGAGGCCAGCAGCGCCATCATCCTGAACTTTGCCTCAAGGATTGCCGACATAGCGCCAACAGACATGCAGGAGTTCTTCTACCGGATGTTCAGACTGGCACACAGGTCAATACCAATAATGACGGGGTCGCCGCCATCTCCACGGTTCAACCTCGTCATCTGGCTGCTGGATAAGGAAAACGACGTACCAGCCTGGTACACCATCGACAACGCCCGCATAAGACTCCTGAACATCCCAAAACCCGACTACTTCCTGAGAAAAAACGTCATAGACACCCTGGCCAAGGCCATAGACGGTTTCAAGGACACTGAAGAACAAAAAAAACAGGAGGGTCTGTCCCTTTTCATAGACCAAACGAACGGCCTCTTTGCCTCTGAGATCGTATCTATCGTGTCGCTGGCAAGACGACAGAAGATACACTTCACACAGATAAGCGACGCCATCAAGGCCTACAAACTCGGCATAGTAGAAAACCCGTGGTCAAGGCTCGACATGCTAAAGATAGCCGACTCAGACAAACTCCTGATCAAGCGGGTCAAGGGACAGACGGATGCCGTGCTCCGCTCCTCAGACATCATCAGGCGCGCCGTGTTCAACCTCTCCGGCTGTCAGTACTCCAAACACTCACAGCGGCCCAAGGGGGTGCTCTTCTTTGCCGGACCCACGGGTGTTGGCAAAACAGAACTGGCCAAGTCCATCACCGAGCTTATCTTTGGCACCGAGACCAGCTACCTGCGCTTTGACATGAGCGAATACGCACAGGAGCACTCAGATCAACGCCTCGTTGGCTCACCGCCTGGATACGTCGGCTACGATGTCGGCGGGCAGCTAACAAACGCTATTAAAAACAACCCCTTCTGCGTCATACTATTTGACGAAATCGAAAAGGCACACCCCAAAATATTAGACATATTCCTGCAAATACTAGACGACGGCAGACTCACCTCCGGCAGGGGCGAGACGGTGTACTTCTCCGAGAGTCTGATCATCTTTACCAGTAACTTGGGCGTCTACAAACGCGGCCCCAACGGTCAGCGCCTCCAGCGGGTGACTCAGGAGATGCCCTACGACACCATAAACACCCAGATACGGCAGGCCATAGAGGACTTCTTCAAGTACACCATCGGACGGCCTGAGATACTCAACCGGATAGGGGAGAACATAGTCGTGTTTGATTTTATAAGGCCAGAGGCAGCCTCCTTGATCCTTAAAAAGATGCTCCAAAACGTCCTGGATAAGATAAGGGACTCCTACAGCATAGACGTTACACTGACGGAGGTGAGGAGGAGGCATACAACAGGCTCGTTGAGATAACCTGCACCAACCTGTCGATGGGCGGACGGGGGATCGGAAACAAGCTGGAGGCGGCCTTTATAAACCCGTTTTCGAGGTCGCTGTTTGAGATTCAGGGCAGATCGGAAACCAGCCTAAAGATAATAGACATCACTCAGGAAGGACAATCATGGAGACTAACGATAGACAGGCAATCTTTGTCAATCTGATCCACTATCCCGTGTATGCGCTGGGCGTGGGGGCACGTGTGGGGATCTGGTTTCAGGGCTGTTCCATCAGGTGCAAGGGCTGTCTGTCGAGGCACACGTGGCAGATGGAGGACGGACTCAAGATGGACGTAGATAGCGTTATGGGCGAGATTCTCAAGCACAAGGATGCCAAACCCGACGGGATAACCATATCAGGTGGAGAACCGTTTGACCAGCCGGATGCCTTGTATCCGCTGCTTGTGAAGATAAGAGAGGCCGGCTTTACGGATATCATGCTCTACAGCGGTTATCTGTTTGACGACCTTATGGCCAGGTACGAATACATTGTAGGGCTTATAGACGTGTTGATTGACGGCCGGTTTATGCAGGGGATTGAGACCGACTTTGTGTGGAAGGGGTCAGCCAATCAGAACGCCCACGTAATCACGCATGACGCCCTCTTGCGCATCAGGTATAATGCCTATCTAAAGAGGAGGGCAGAGCGGAAGAAGCTCCAGATCGTTGAAACGCAGCGCGGGATATACGTAATAGGCATCCCGCGGCAGACAGATACGGAGGCGATAAGGCTTGTTATGTGTTAAGGTATGTCCAACGTGCAAGACCAGGAACGACCCCGTCGAGGTCATGTGCACGTTCTGTCTAGGCGACATCTCCGGTGCGGCCGTTGAGGAGGAGCAGGCCACCCCACGGGAGACGGAGGCCGCTGCACAAGAGGAGAAGGCTGTCTTGACGCTTAGGGCAACTGACGGCAGGCTCATAATCGTCCGTGATGGCGACGTTGTTGGCCGCATGGCCGTTGGTGCGGATGTCATAGAGGCGTACAAGACGGTATCCAGGCGGCATGTCAGGTTTACGCATGAGGGTGGTCTCTGGTACGTCGAAGACCTCAATACGACCAACGAAACCTACATAGACGATGTACGTCTGCCAACAGCCAAGAAGATCCAACTCAACAGCAATCAGAAACTAACCCTATCATCCGCCCTAGAGCTTACAGTGCTAATCTAGTGAGAGAGCTAAGCAAAGAGAAAGAGAGAGAAAGAATGGAGGTCTTTGCCTACTGACGCAGGGGTTCGCAACCCCCTCCATATTCATTTTCAAAGCCTTAAGTCAGCAGCATTTAGGCAGCGCCTCCCCTTCTTCCTTTCTTCTGTGCAGTATTATTTAGCAGGCCGCTTATGTTAGAATCCTTGTATCATTACAAATAAAGGAGTAAGAGCTATGGAAATCGTAACTCCATTTGAGCAGCAGGATGAGTGCATCAGATGCGGGCAATGCTGTAGGAGAGGCAGTGCCACCCTGCACGTTGCTGACGCTAACTTGATCATAGAGGGGGCGATCAGCTACAGCGACCTCTTCACTATCAGAGAGGGGGAGCTGGTCTACAACAACCTTGACGACGAGTTCATTACCATCGATTACGAACTAATAAAGATAAGCGAAATAAAAGGGGCTCGAACCTGTTCGCTCTTTATAGAGGACGGAAACGCCTGCTCAATATATGAAAATCGGCCTATCCAGTGCAGGGCATACGAGTGCTGGAACACCGAGGGGTTTATAGACACCTTCAATGAAGAAAAACTCACACGTGAACATCTTTTAGCGGGCAACAGCGTCCTATTAGACGTAATCAGGGCACACGAGGAACGATGCTCTTATGCCAGGTTAGCAGAGTACGTTGGCATGATACGTGAGGGAAAAGACATGGTGCAGGAGGTCTTTGACGCCCTAAGCTATGACGAGGCCTTAAGACCGCTTTTGACGGAGAAATTAGGCGTTGCCCCCGAATTCATGCCACTTATACTCGGACGACCGCTTAGAGATACAATCATAATGTTCGGCTATAAGGTGGAAAAAGATCAGGAAGGCAACAACTGCCTGCTAGTCCTGTAGATTGATGCTATGGAAGTTAAACCAAAGATTGTAATAGTAGGAGGCGGGATTGCTGGCGTATCTGCTGCTGAAGCCGCCAGAAAGGCCTCAGCCAAGGCCAAGATAATCATGTTATCAAAGGAGCCTTACCTGCCATATTATCGAATAAACCTAACGCGCTATCTTGCCGGAGAGGTCACCAATAACGAACTCGAAATCCACCCTGAAAGCTGGTATAAAGGAAGAGACATCGATCTTTCATTAGGTACAGAGTTGAGCTCTATAGATCTAGCAAGTAAAGCCCTTGTAATGCGTGATGGTAAGAGTCAGACCTACGATAAACTGATCTTAACCCTTGGTTCTTACGCATATGTGCCCCCAATAGCGGGGATTGACAAGCCAAACGTCATAGTGCTTCGCACAAGAGACGACGCCGATTGTTTGCTCAATAACTGCCAGCGGGCGTCACGTTTTGTATGTATCGGCGGGGGCCTGTTGGGACTTGAAACAGCCGGAGCACTCTCCAGACGAGGGATGGAGGTAGCGTTGTTGGAAGGATTTAACTGGCTTCTTCCACGGCAGCTCAACCGAAAAGCCAGCGCTATCTTGGAACGGCACATAACCAAAGAGGGGTTTACTATCCACAAAGGCGTCAAGACCAAGGAAATTGTCGGAGACGAGAACTCTACCAGCGTTCTCCTAGACAACGGTAACACAATTGCGGCAGACATGATCATCGTTACAACTGGGATACGCTCAAACATAGACCTTGCCCGTGCAGCAGGTCTATCGGTAAACAATGGTATAATTGTGGATAACACCTTGAAGACCTCGCACCCTGATGTCTATGCAGCAGGAGACGTTGCAGAACACAAGGGTATAATATATGGAACCTGGGGTTCGTCTATGACCCAAGGGACTACAGCCGGAATGAATGCAGCAGGACAACACGTTGAGTTCACGGGGATCCCTCGTTCCAACATGCTAAAAGTGCTCGGATATGACATGTTTAGCATCGGAGAGATAGATCCAGCAATTGGCAGCGATGAGGTTATAGATGGCGAGATGGATGGGAATTATTATTACTTCTTGTTGCGTGGTAATCACCTGATAGGGGCAATCCTCCTTGGAGATATAAGGCCGTCAGTAGTAGTCAGAAAAACCTTAGAAAAGCAAGTAGACTGCTCTGAAGTCTTAAAGGCAAAAAAGGGGGTGCTAGAGGTTCTTAGTTTTTTTAAGGATGCAGTTAAGCGCTAAGACTCTCACTTCTATTGTATATTAAGACATTGAGGTGTTTATGATACATCAGACGTATGACGTGTTACTTAAGGACATTATCAAGGATGTACCACCAAAGTTTCTAAAGATGCTTACAGGTTATGAAACCGGAAGGTTTCTGGATATACAGCTCCCTGACGTACAGGTAAGGCAGCCAGACTTGTTGGTTGAGGTCGAGGATGGCAATATCGTGCACATAGAGATACAATCAACCGATGATAAGTCTATAACGGGGCGCATGTATGAGTATAGTGCACTAATCAATAAGCAGTTTAACAAATTGCCAAAGCAGACGCTGTTATACATCGGCGATAAAGAGATAGCGACGGTAAATAGAATAAGCAGCGAGGATGTGAATTATTCCTACAGGGTTATTGATATTAAGGAAATCGACTGTTGCGTGTTGTTACAAAGCGATAAACCTGAGGACTTTATACTTGCTATATTATGTAAGACAGACGATGTCGATGGTACGATAAAAACGATTGTGAAAAGGCTTTCAGTCATGTCTCCAAAGGATGCGAAAGACTATTGCTTAAAGCTGTTGTATCTGTCTAATTTAAAAAAGTTGTATAATAAAGTTAAATGGGAGGTAGATAACATGCCAATAACATTTGACATAAGAGAGAGTGAGATGTTTTTAGATGGTAAGCGTGAGGGGATACTTGAGGGTAGGCTTGAGGGGATAGAAATGTTGCTTGAGATTAAATATGCCTCTAAAGGCCTTGAGCTTATGGATATGATCAGAAACATCGATGATTTAGATAAGCTAAATGAGTTAAAGGTTTTAATTAAGAGGTCTGATACAGCAGATGAGCTAAGAGCGATGCTTGTTGAGATGCTTAAATGATCCACCCGTCGCACTTTTTACGCGGACGTGGGGGCAGAGTGGGACTCTCAGCGCTGCTGTTTTTATGTATCACACGCAATTTGAAGCAGCTATGAGCGCCTACTCATAACGCTTTTATGAGGTCATATTCAATATGGCTGCAATAAAAAATGTCTGAACCACGATTTAACGGATTAAGGGATTACCAAGATTAATTAAAGTCTTTTTGTATCCTCTTTAAAAAGCATGGTAAAAATTTTTATGGTTTCAAGACTATGGATTCCCACTTTCGTGGGAATGACAGTAATGGCCGTTTTCCAAATATGTCATTCTACAGCCTGTCCCTGGCTTGAACAGGGGTAAACAGGAATCCAGAAAGCGTAAAAGCATAGTTACCATGAAATATAAAGAAGATACGTCTTTTTCCTGTATATCCTATAATCTGTGTAATCCTAGTTCAGACGATCCCCATGTTTACTTAAGTCTGACATTGCCAAATTAAAGATACGTTTTTTGAATGACCATCCACTATGGCCGGTGTCGTCCCTTATAAGCAGCTCTGAGGCGATTACTGACGATATGCAGATATTTGGCAGGCCGCTTCCTGGATGGGTGCCGCCCCCTACTATATAACAATTAGACAGTTCCTCTGAACTGTTGTGAGGTCTGAAATAAAACATCTGGTTCAAATCATGGCTAAGGTTAAACACGGCTCCATTGTATACGTTGAAACCCCTTTCCCAATCATGGGGTGTTACTGTTTTTTCAACTTCTATATGGTCTTCTATGTCAGTCAGTTCAGTGTTCTTGCGAATAAAGGCCAATACCTGTGCTCTAAAATCTTGCTTTATGTTCTCCCAGTTTACCGATGCCTTGTTGTTGGGTACAGGCACGAGTATATAAATAGACGACTTTCCCTCTGGCGCTAACGTATTGTCGCTGACAACCGGATTGTGAATGTATACAAGGGATGTAGATGAGGGGCTCTTGGTCATTGATATCTCATCCATGTGCGCCTTAAAATCGTCCCCAAAGACCAAGTTGTGATGCGGTATGTCGTATCTCTTATTGACGCCGAGATATAACATGAAGGTAGAACATGAGTATTGGCGTTTCTGTAAGTCGCTGTCCGTGTATTTTCTTCTACCGCTTATGAGATTGGACATGGCATAAGCAAAATCCGCATTTATAACGACATAGTCTGAAGCAATCGTGTCACCGTTGTCTAGCAGAACACCGGCTGCTGTCTTGTTCTTATGTAAGATCTGCCTTACGGGTGAGGATGTGTGGATTGTCCCGCCATACTCCTCAATAACCTTGGCCATCGCCATCGTCAGTTGACTTAGTCCCCCGATCACATGGTGGATACCCCATTTGTGCTCTATGTAGGAGATCAGGGTATAGGCAGAGGGTGCACGCCACGGCGACATCCCTATATATTTTGTCTGAAATGACATCGCTAATATCATCTTCTCATCATCAAAATAACCTTCCAATCTGCTCCGTAGGGTGCTAAGTATGTCCATTTGCGGCAGGGCCTCTATAAAATGGGGTCTTAAGAAGTCATGCAGGCTGTTGTATGGCACCTTGAAACAACGCTCTATGCGCCTGTATCTGTATTGCTCAAGCTGCCGGAATCTCAGGTAGTTATCAACCTCAGCAGGGAACAGTCTCTTTATCTCTGCTATCGTCTTATCCACATCCGTGGAAGGGAAGAACTCCGTACCGTCGTCAAACTTTAACCGATACAATGGGTCAAGTGCCTTTATCTCTACGTAATCTCGTATATTTTTACCGGCCAGTGCAAAAAGCTCCTCCATAAACTCAGGGAGCATCAAAAACGTTGGCCCAATATCGAAGGTGTAATCGTCAATGATAAGCCTTCCGGTTCTACCTCCGACACGCCCTGCCTTTTCATAAACGGTTACGTCATAGCCCTTATACAACAATAACATAGCAGAGGCCAACCCCCCCGGACCAGCCCCTACTACCACAACTTTCTTCTTCATATACTAAGCCCCCTTAGTAAAGATACGAGATGCCTCCTGTAGGAGTTCAACTGCGGAAGGATAGTCAGCAATATCCCTTGAATAGTGTGCATATCTCACAACTGAATCCTTATCAATTATAAACACGCCGGATAATTGAGACACGTCCCCAACAGGCACTCCCGGTATATGTCCCTTTCCTAATGCCCTTAAACCACTGATGAAAACCTTTGGCGATACAATATCGGTTATCCCTGCCTTTAAGAGTCCATAGGCCTTGTACAGAGATTTATGCGGATCGCATATTATTTTAAAGGGGAGGTTGTAACTGCTGCGAAACGACTCAGCCTGCTTGGGGGTGCCCATGCCTACCAGTATCACCTTTGTACCAAGTGAGTCGAACTGTCCTTTTTCTCTGTGCAACTGCACAGCCTGCTCTCTGCAAAACGGTCATCCAAAGTGTCGTAAAAAAACAAGCGCTATGTTGTCCTCTTTCCAGAGTTCGCTCAATAGTACCTCGCTGCCATCTGAAAGAAGAACCCTTGCATCCGCTGCTGCGTCACTATGCTTTAACATATAGAACCCCCTTCATTTTACATCTATTATAGCCTGAATCTATACTAAATGACACAAAAAAAATGGTAGTCCTGCACAAGCAGTGGTGACATTAAGCTTAACACCCTCCCCAACCCCTCCCATCAAGGGAGGGGAATTGAATATCACTACCTCTGCAGGACTACCAGGGATTATCTGAACAAAGATTAAACGGATGGAAGGATTTGCAGGATATATATTCATAGTCTTGATACATTTTATTTGTTTTGTTACCTAAATCCTGTCAATCCCTTAATCCGTTAAATCATGGTTCAGACAGTTTTTTCAAATGCGATTGCCCTGTGTTGCAGCAATTCTCAATGAATTTGCCGAATGGCTTTTTACAACAGTTTTGCTGTGGGTATAAAATGTTTGTTTCGTAATGATCGTACAACAGATTGCTTAGATATCAATAGGTTATATGTGTTTTAAGTGAGAACCTCTGCCTGTGTTGCATTGACATTGATGGCGGCAGGATGTTTTAATACGCTATTGTAAAATCACATATTGAAGGCTTATCCAGATTAGATAAAATATTGGGGAGGTGTAGAGGTTATGAAACAGATCGGATTTGATTTTCTCAATAGCAATGAGATGGCGGAGATCGAGGTAGAGGGCAAAAGCGTGCTCATAGCAAACATTAACGGCACCTATTATGCCGTAGGCAATAGATGTCCACATTTGATGTGCAAACTTCATAAGGGGCAGCTTGAGGGTACGACTGTCAAGTGTCCATGCCACGGAAGCACCTTTGACGTTACAAATGGCAAGCTCATAAAATGGTTGAATTCCATATCCAATGACCTTGTAAAGATCTTAAGGTTTATCGGTTGGGCAAGGGATCTGGCAGTGTATACATGTACAAAAGATGGTCAAAACATAATTATTAAGTAACTACTATAGTTTTGCACTTTCTGGATTCCTGCTTTCGCGGGAATGACATAGAGGGGCTAAATGTGCCATTTCTTGTCATTCCCGCGTAAGCGGGAATCTATTTTCAAGAGCTGCATAAAATGCTGGTTTATAAAAAAGTGCAAAAGTATTGTAATTAGACAATGTCATATTCCAAATCTCTGCAATAAAGATGTCCGAACCACGATTTAACGGATTAAGGGATTGTCAGGATTATGTTAAAAAAGGCTTTCTGTCTTTATTCCTGTAAATCCTTTAATCAGTGTAATCCTAGTTCAGACAATCCCTACATGTACTTAAATCTGACATTGTCAAGGTAAAGTGAGACTTGTTACACAGCTCTGAGTGAGTCAACGATGTTCATTCTTGCTGCCTTTAGGGCTGGCAGCACCCCTGCTGTTAGGCCCATAAATAGGGAGAAGGCAAGACTATAGACTGATATGCTGAGGTTCATATCAAAGGAAAAGGCCAGCTCGGAAAACGTCTGCCAGTTCATCGTTGATACCGTAAAGAGCTGTAAGAACGAGGCCAACAATAACCCCAACCCCCCTCCAACTCCTCCTAAAAACAACGACTCCGCTATGAAAGCCATAAGTATGGTTGTACGCTGGAACCCTAATGCCCTTAGTGTTCCGACCTCCGCTGTACGTGTGGCACAGGCGGTGTACATCGTTATCATTGCCCCGATGACCGCCCCTATGGAAAATATCAAAGTCAGCGATAGACCCAAGATAGTAAGAAACTTGGCCATCATCTCTGACTGCTCTTCGTAGTATTTGTTTTCTCGCTTGACATCCACCTTCAAGCGTGGATCGTCTTTAATCCTGTTGCTAATCGACTCAAAAGAGCCGCTGTCCCTCAGCTTGAAGATTATCGAGGAGTATGAGTTTCTCCTAAACGACTGCATAAGTACATCTGCATCCCCCCATATCTCCGAACTAAACCCCCTGTTACCGGCGTCAAAGACCCCTACGATTATCCAGTCCCTCATGGCTAAGTGCAGCCGCTGCCCCAGCGATACCCCATTAAATCTCTCCTCAATGCTCTTACCAACAATGATCTCTGTAGAACCCGCACGAGGCAGTCTGCCCTGAACGAGCCTGACATCGGTTCTTAACGCAAAAGACTTTGCATTGACCCCCCTTATCACAACATTTGAGGGTTTATTGCTAATGCGCTTGTCAAGACTTATCAGAACGACAAGCTCCTTTGCAATAAGCTGGACGCCGTCGACATCAAGGGCGGCGTTGGCATGACCTTCGATGATGGCTGCATCTGCGCGCTCCATGCTGCTTTGCACCTCAACACCAGCCGATTTCCTTAACACAACAACGTTGTCATATGCCCCTGTGGTTACGAGGGTCTTGCGCAGCCCGTCTGAGAGCATCAGCACCGCTGCAAAGACAAACACCACAAGGGCCATCCCCAGCGACGTAAGAGTTGTCGTAAGCCTCCGCCTCAGAATATTTCTGATGGAATACTGTAAGAGAAGTCCCATGTTTTCTACTATTATAGCGTATAGCATAGATTAACTCAATTTATATATTACGTGATACAAAAATCAGATTATAGTAAACATAGGGATTGTCTGAACTAGGATTACACAGATTAAACGATTAACAGGAAAGAGATTTTAATTAATCCGTTAAATCGTGGTTCAGACAATCTTATGCACCCATATAGAAATAGAAGGGTGCATAAGAATTTCATGGGGGGACAATAAAATTAATGGGGTCAAGGGGACTGGTCCCCTTGTGGGTGGGTCTGAGGGAGGGCAAAGCCCTCCATTCTATTCAAAAATCCCCATGACTTTCTTATGCACCCGAAATAGAATATGACATTGTCAAATTAATGAAGTAGTTGTATACTATATAATTGGCAGAAGGGCTATGCTATATTATGACCAATGAAAGCAATTTAGAAAATAATTCAACCACTATCCAACTCAATCACCAACTTATAAGTTGGTATAAAACTACTTCAGAAATTACGTCTGTTCTTGTCTTTCTAACTGGTCTGAGCGTACTTACGGGATGGATTTTTGATATACAAACCTTTAAAAGCATCTATCCTGGTATGGTCTCAATGAAGGCTAATACAGCGTTAGCCTTTGTCTTGATCGGGATAACCCTGTGGCTTTTGCAAACAAAGAGGATTAATCGATTGACAACCCTGATTGCTAAAACATGTGCCTTGACGGTTATCATTATCGGCGCTCTTACACTGTTTGAATATCTTTTAAATGTGGAACTCAACATTGATCAATTGTTGTTCAAGGATGAGCTATTGGCAGTTATGACGTCGCATCCAGGCAGGATGTCTCCAAATACGGCAATAAATTTTGTGTTAATCGGTGCTGCCCTGTTTTTAGTGGATGCGGAGATGAGCAGAGGTCTCCGGCCTGCCCAGTTACTCATGCTCATTGAAGGACTTATTTCTTTTGTATCTGTAGCGGGTTATATCTATAGTCTCTCAATCTTCTACTCTATATCCTATTATACGGCGATGTCGTTTCACTCATCATTGTCGTTCATATTGGTTTTTATAGGTATACTTTTTGCCCGTCCTGACAAAGGCATTATGGCTATCTTTGTTAGCAACTCTATAGGCGGTATGATAGTTCGCCGGTTATTGCCTCTTGTCATTGCTGTTCCAATGCTTACAGATATCCTGTTCAACTTAGGTATATATGCTGGTTTTTACGACTCGACTTTTGCCTCTGCAGTCCATGAAATAATATTGACAGTATTATTAATCGGCATGATCCTCTCAATATCCAAGCTGTTGAATAAAGCTGAATCTAACCGTATGAAGGCGGAGGAGGCGACAAAAAGCGTAGCCCGCTTTCCTGATGAAAATCCTTATCCAGTACTGCGGATATCGAAAGACTATAAGCTGTTATACGCAAACAGATCGAGTCAACCAATGGTACCATTGTTGTGTGATGTTGATAAGGAATGTACACTGTCCCCTATGAACGATTGGTATGGAGCAATTACAGAGACGTTAAATAGTGGCATTAGAAGAGTTGTTGAGATCTCCGTTGGTAAAGAATATTTTTATTTCACTATATGTCCTATATTAGATATGGGTTATGTAAACGTGTACGGTTATAATATAACGAAGTTGAAGAAGGTGGAAGGATCCCTTCGAATTAGTGAAAATAATTATAAGGCCTTAATGGAACATGCCTCAGACGGAATAACGATAGCTGATACGGAAGGCAACTATATAGACGTTAACACCAAGGCATGTCAAATGTTGGGTTACCTTAAGGAAGACTTCTTGAGGCTTAACATTAGAGACGTCGTACACCCTGAGGATTTATCAAAAATCCCTTTACGTTTAAGTGAACTGAGAGACGGATTAACGATTTTGGCAGAAAGGAGACTGCTCCGCAAAGATGGATCTTTTATCTACTCTGAGATAAGCGCCAAGATGCTTCCTGATGGGCGATTTCAGGCAATAATAAGAGATATTACACAGCGCAGGAAGGATGAGGAAAGGCTCAGGTTGTTTTCACAGGCGATTGAAGAGGCGATGGATGGAGTAAATATTGTTGACTTGCAGGGCAATATCTTATATGTTAACAAGGCGTTTCAGGATGTCACGGGATATTCTCCACAGGAAAGCCTTGGTATGCCTGTCTGCAGCTTTGATGCAGACCAAGATATCGCTCAAAAAGTAATAATGCCAGCGATAATGGAAACCGGCCGATGGTGTGGTGAGCTTATGGCAAAACACAAAAACGGCAGGGTTTACCCTATCTGGTTAAGCGCTTCTCAGGTTAAAAACGAAGCAGAGCAGCCCATAGCAATGCTTGGTGTCTTTAGAGACTTAACGTCAGTCAAAGAGATACAAGAGGCACAGCAAAGTAGTGAGGAAACCTTGCGCGCCCTTATGGATGCAATAACTGAATCAGTTTTTTTAATGGATGTTAACGGCACAGTTTTAACTATCAATACTACCGGAGCACGCCGTGTGGGTAAGCTGCCAAACGATATCATAGGAAAGAATATCTACGATTTTATTCCATC
The DNA here is from genome assembly GCA_002753395.1 of Nitrospirae bacterium MYbinv3. Classification (GTDB taxonomy): domain Bacteria; phylum Nitrospirota; class Thermodesulfovibrionia; order Thermodesulfovibrionales; family Magnetobacteriaceae; genus Magnetobacterium. The sequence continues at coordinate 23,105 of PEAB01000022.1, forward strand.
AGACGTCTCAGAACGTAGAAAACAGTTTGTCTCTGCATGTATAACGAATAAGACGCCTATAAATTATGAAGATATTCGCAATGAGCGTAATTATATACATAATGTCTACCCTGTCTTTGGTGTAGATGGAAACGTAAATAAGTTAGCTATCTTTACTATTGATATCACAGAACGAAAAAAGGCTATAGACGACTTAAAAGAATCTGAAGAAAAATTCAAGTCCCTTGCGGACAAGTCACCTAACATGATTTATATACATAAAAAGGGAAGATTTGTGTATGTAAATGACAACTGTTTAGATACAATGCAATATACAAAAGAAGAGTTATTTTCGCCAGATTTTCATTTCTTGAAATTTATATCACCGGATGTTATTGATACACTCATGGTTGGTTATACGAGACGTTTGGAGGGTGAAAACACTGCTCCATTTGAGACTACTCTCATAACAAAACAAGGGAAAACGATCGACGCCATTATCACAACCAAGATCATAACCTATGAAGGAGAGCAAGCTATCATGGGAATCGTTACCGATATTACCGAGTACAAGAAGTCGGAAAATGCTCTACAAAGATCCCTTAAGGAAAAGGAGCTGCTTCTGAAAGAGATACATCATCGAGTCAAGAATAATCTTCAGGTAATCTCAAGTCTGATTGGGCTCCAAGTGGAATACATGGGAAATACAGCATGTAAGGATATGCTTATGGAAAGCCAAAACAGGATAAGATCAATTGCCTTGGTTCATGATAAGCTCTATCGCACAGACGGTCTTGCAGAGATAGATTTAAAGGGATATGTGATGAATCTTGCCAATGATCTCTTTTTGTCTTTTGGGTGTGATACCAGTAAAATCATCTTATTATTAGATATAGATAGTATCTATATAGGGATTGATATTGCAATACCGTGTGGTCTCATAATTAACGAACTATTTTCTAACATATTAAAGCACGCCTTTCCTGACAAGAGGGGTGGCGAGATCAAGATATCTATACACCTGTTAGACAAGGACAAGATTGAATTGAGATTGAGTGATAACGGCATAGGTATCCCTGAGAATATAGACATTAAGAAATCTGAGTCATTAGGGCTGCATATTGTATACACACTGGTAAGGCAGCTTAGAGGAACTATTGAGTTAAACATAGAAAGAGGGACAAAAATTATCATCAAATTTAGAAAGAGCAATGTATACTAAACTAAATGGAGTTTGCAAAAAGATTTTGACCTTGACATCCAATAACATGAAAATCTCATTCCTGCGAAAGCAGGAATCCATGTCTTTAAACTATAAACTGAAAGTCGTAATTTGGTGCGCTCCAGTAGTATAATAGAACTTGAGCATCGAGTGGATAGATTGAAAGGCAAGGTGGATTATGGCTAAAGCGAGAATAATGATCGTAGAGGACGAGGGATTAACGGGGGCATATATACAAAAAACCCTGGAAGGCTTAGGATATACTGTTACGTCACTGGAATTTTCGGCTGAAGAGGCAATTGAGAAGGCAGGGATTGATAGACCTGACTTAATCCTGATGGACATAAAGCTGCAGGGAGAGATGGATGGCATTGAGGCGGCTTTTGAGATACGCAGAGGCTATGATATTCCGGTTGTATATCTTACAGCCCACTCAGATGAGGCCATGTTAGAACGGGCTAAGATAACCGAACCCTTCGGTTACGTCATAAAACCTTTTGAAAGCAGAGAGCTTTATTCAAATATTGAGATGGCGTTATATAAACACTCCATTGAAAAAAAGCTCAAGGCCCTGGCTCATTATGACACATTAACCGGCCTGCCAAATAGAACCCTGTTTTATGATCGCTTCAGACAAGCCCTCAAACAGGCAAAACGTAATCAAAAGGTTATTGCTTTGTTGGCCCTAGATTTAGACGGCTTTAAGTGTATTAACGATGACTTGGGACACGACGTTGGTGACCTGGTTTTAAAAGAAGTTGCCCAGCGTTTATATCTCTGCATAAGAGAGACAGACACGGTGGCACGCTTTGGCGGAGACGAGTTCACGATAATCTATACAAACCTCAAAGACCCTTCAGATGTCAATCCGCTTGCCTCAAAGATAATTATAGCGATAGGGAGACCATTTCAGTTTGGGGACTCGCATTGTTCTTTGGGCGTTAGCATTGGGATCAGTTTTTATCCATCAGACGGTGAAAACGTAGAATCACTTCTAAAAAAAGCGGATGTCGCCATGTATCGCGCCAAAGAAAATGGTAAAAACAACTTCCAGTATTTTAACAATATAAGTGCAGAAAACAAATGTTATTTAAATGTCGTCATTGAACTAGCCATTATGTTTGTTGTAAATCAGAAAGGGGTATGGGACCATAATACGTGGATTGAGTTTCTAATGGGGTTGAAAAGGAATGGCGTTTCTTTGTCTAACATGATGGAAACACACATTGGTTTTTTGCTTGAGGTACTAAAGCAGCTCTATTGTCTATCAACACCGTTAAACGCCGATATTGAAGGCACTCTGTTTAATATTTGTGCAAAAATCACAACCTTATTGACAGAAAATAATTGTATTTGGTCAAGCAGTCAAAGGGAGGCCTTATTGCATGATATTGAGGTTGACGGCATTCTGTTGACCGAAAAGAAGATACACGTAATTGGCAAGATACTTGAAGCGGTAAAGTCGCTTTATATTATTATCAGTTTAAAATCTTGACATAGTTAAAATAAGTATCCTCTTTAAAAAGCATGGTAAAAATTTTAGTAGTCCTGCAGAGGTAGTGATATTCAATCCCCCTCCCTTGATGGGAGGGGCTAGGGGTAATGCTGTTGACTTAAGACTATGAAAATGAATAGGGTGGGCTTTGCCCTCCCTAGACCCACCCACAAGGGGACCAGTCCCCTTGACCCCGTAAATGTCAGGCATGATTGCTTAAGTCAACAGCATTAGGGGCTAGGGAAGGGTGTTAAGTTTACTGTCACCACTACTTGTGCAGGACTACCAAATAATCCCTCTCATCTTATAGCGGGATGTGAAAAGAGACAAGAGATAGGATAAGGATATGTTTAGGAATATAAGAATAGATAACTTTAAAGTTATAAACCACATTGAGATAGGCGATTTCAAGCGTATTAATCTGTTTGTTGGTAAGAACAATTGCGGCAAAAGCACTGTCCTTGAAGCTCTTTATCTTCTTTCAGCTCCACATGATGCTCAAAGGTTATTTGATATAAATGAGCAGCGATGCCTGACTGTTACAGACGACACTGTATGGTCGTTATTTTTCCACAATTTGGATGATAGTTCAAGCATTGAGCTTTCAGGGGAATTATTATCGTTGTCACAGATAAGAACATTGAAATATAGTCGTCCAGAGACAATACTGAGCGGAAAGAGGATATCTAAAAATACTTTAGAGCGAATCTTTGAGTTAAGGGCAGGTCGTATTTATGAAAAACGAGTGACTTATATCCATTATGAACAACAAGAGATACGTGAAGAAGAGTTACCTCAACCTACAATGCCTAAGAAAATTGTTCATCCATATAAAGAGCAACTGTATAGCCGTTTTTGTTCTTCTGATAATGCCTTAGAATCAATCATTAGTGTTTTTAATAGGATTCAAGTAAAAAAACATACGGGTAGATTGATAAAGGTGATGAAAAAAATCGAACCATCTATTGAAAGCATAGTAAATGTAGGAAGCTCTATCTACTGTGATGCGGGTTTCAATAGCTTGATACCTCTAAATATGATGGGAGATGGTATTATAAGGCTTTTTTCCATTATATCAACGATATGTGATGCACACAATGAAATAGGTGGAGGTGGAATTGTTTTAATCGACGAGGTAGAAAAGGGTCTCCACTACTCGGTATTGGATGAATTATGGGATGCCATATATGAGGCTGCAACAGAGTTTGACGTTCAAGTGTTTGCTACCACACACTCTATGGAGTGTATAAGGGCATTGGCTGAATTTTATCGATCAAAAAGCACAGAAAGTGATGAGATAAGGATGTATAGGCTCGAGCAATACAATGGAAAATACGATGCTGTTGACTTCAACAGTGAATTAATTATAGCTACACTTGATAGTAATTGGGAAGTACGATAAAATTGGCAGACGCAATTAAGAGTGAAAGAATTTTGGCCGTTGAAGGTAAAGATGAAAAGAACTTCTTTGAAGCTCTTTTGAAATATTTGAATATAGAGGGATGTGAGATTAGAGATGTAGGTGGAAAATACAAGTTCAAGAAAAATTTAAAAGGTTTGACAAAAACAACTGGTTTTAAAAGATTACGATATATAGCTATCATTCGTGATGCTGATGAAAGCGCTGATAGTGCATTTCAAAGCATCGTTAACATTTTGAAAGAATTAAAGCTGCCAACGCCCGCTAAGATGAATCAGTTTACCACTGCAAGTCCAACAGATGGGATGCCTGCGGTAGGTATTTACATTATGCCTGGCAACTCCGAAACTGGCATGTTAGAGGACTTGTGCCTGAAGACAGTCTACGATAATCCTGCGTTGAAATGCGTTGAAAGATTCATAGATTGCTGCTCAACGACCTTAAGTGAACAACCAAAGATTGTCGCAAAAGCTAAGGCACAGGCGTTTCTTTCTGCCATGCCAGACATTGTTAAATCAGTTGGCGAGGGCGCTGCAAAAGGTTATTGGAATTTTGAATCTGATGTGTTGACCGATTTGAAAGATTTTCTCCAGAATCTTAAATTGACAATGTAATATTCCATATGGTTGCAATAAAAAATGTCTGAACCACGATTTAACGGATTAAGGGATTACCAAGATTGGTTAAAGTCCTTTTCCTGTAAATCCTTTAATCTGTCATTACGACTGTTAGCGTTATAGATGGAAGAAACTCCACCAACTGCGTTTGACTTTAGGGCTGTCTGCCTTACGCAGCAGGAAGCCTCTGATAAAACCAAACGGGTCCCCGCTTATCTCCTTTACGACCACAACGGGCTGCCCCTTTACTACGTCGTCAAACGCCCTTATCACACTACAGAAGTTGTACTTCATCACAACATCCATGTAAGACATCAACTGGCCTGTCCACTTGTTTGTCCTGAAGAGATGATCGTATATGAGGATCTCACCGCCTGGCTTCACAACCCGTACTACCTCCGCAAACGCCTTTTGAGGATCGTAAACACAGGTGAGAAAAAGTCCTAAGATTGCCTTATCAAAGGTATCTGCGGGGAACTCTAACCTCTCTGCGTCCATGATGTTTAGTCTAACGTTTTGCGCATTACCGTTTATGTTCTGTTTCGCACGTGCTATGCCCAACATCACCTCACTAATGTCAACACCGTCCACTACTACATCAGAGGGCAGACATGTTATATCGTAACCGCTGCCTACCCCTGGTATAAGAACCCTGTCATCCGGCTTAAAGCTGCACATATTGATTGCCTTTTTCCTCCAGCTCCTAAGCGGCATCATCATCATCGGATAGAAGAACGGTATAAACGTGTTGAAAGACACCTGTTTGAATATATTTTTTATAGCGTTATCCATATATAAGCATAACACAAACATACTACTATTAACCATGTGCTCTTCACGGTGAATTTATTCTGTCTTGAAAATTAAGTATCTTCTTTATATTTCATGGTAGTTATGTTTTTAACCTTTCTGGATTCCTGCTTACCCCTGTTCAAGCCAGGGGCAGGCTGTGGAGTATTTGAGTTTTTCATCTGCGGCCTGGAAATGCAAGGCACGAGATAAGTGGATTGGCACAAGGTATTTGGTCATCCGTGATGTTACTGGAGACATTCGTAGATCCTAAAAGATTCTGTGGAACCATTAATACAGCAGAATCAAAACTCATGTTAAAGGCTGAACAGATGGAATCCTTACCTAAGTTTTTTTCGGAAATCCCTGATCCACAAACTCAACTCATACAATTAGTACATGATGAGAACAAATTAGCCGTGGGAGCAGCTACAGCAATCCAGCGTGTCTTAAGGCCTCCTTTAACTCGGGGTCTTTTTCGGCTTTTTCTTTAATTGCTAATTCCAGCTTATCGGTACGAGCCTCTAGTTCTTTAGTGGTTTTTGTCACAGGCGCCAGTGTTGTTCGCCTGTCCCATAAGATGAAACCGACAAGAACAAACATGCCGCTAATTGTTACGCTAATCATTACGTATATCAATCCTCTGAGATCGTCGATTATCTGGTTGGTTGCCTTCAGACCGTCGTCCATCTTTTGGTTGATGGCCTTTAAACCCTCTTCAAGCCTGACTTCAAGGCGAAGCATCCGATCCCTGTCTGCCTGGGTGAATGATGAATCAGCAGCATCAATGGCAACCGCCGTGCTAAACAGCAAAGCAACAAATATCATTAAGGTCTTCATTACTAATTATACCATAAAAACTTTAAGAGGAGAAAGGGCGCATAAGAAATTCATGGGTGTTGTCAAAGAAGGGGAGGCTCTGCCTCCCCTCAGGCCCCTTCGCAAGGGGACCAGTCCCCTTGACCCCATTAAAAAATATCTTTGTTCCCATTAATTTCTCATGCACCCGAGGAGAAATAACATGTAAGGGCAATTGCAAAATAGATACTAAGGGAATATAACAAGGGTATTGGTAGAATATTTCAGATATCACTTAACCAATTAAGGTATCCTCTTTAAAAAGCTGGGTAAAAATGGTCATGGTTTCAAGACTATGGATTCCCACTTTCGTTGGAATGACAGTAATGAGCGTTTTCCAAATATGTCATTCCACAACCTGCCCCTGGCTTGAACAGGGATAAGCAGGAATCCAGAAAGCGTAAAAGCATAGTTACCATGAAATATAAAGAAGATACATGGTTTGTTTATCCCGCATGACACAAGACCCTGAACCTTGCGTGTCTACCAATTCCACCACTTCGGCAACGCTGCAATTACGCTGTCTACCTAGTTTTCTAAGGTATCATAAAGTATCAACTTGTGTCTTTTATAGCTTCTCAAGTTGGTTTATCATTCCCTCGATGAGTCTGAAACCGCTTCTCCAGAAGGCTGGGTCTGAGACATCTATCCCGACCTCGTTGAGTATGTGAACGGGACTTTCTGAACCACCGTAGGAGAGTATCTTCAAAAACAGCGGTTTGAAACTCTCACCTTCTTCCTTATACCGCTGGTACAGGGCAAGAGACAGAAGCTCACCGAAGCAGTAGGCATAGCAGTAAAACGGCGTGTGATATATGTGCGGTATGGCCGTCCATTCAAGCTTGAATTCACTGCTGACGTCCACGGAGTCGCCAAACTGGGCTGTGAGGGTTGCCATATAGAGGGCGTTCAGGTCTATGTCACCTTCCATCAGCAGACGATGGGCCTTTTGCTCGAATATCACGAAATATGCCTGCCTGATGACGGTGGCATACATGTCGTCTATAGCGTTGCTGAGTATTTCACGCTTTATCTCTCTGTTTGTTTCAGTTGCCAACAGCCTTTCCGTAAGCAGCATCTCTGAGAACACAGAGGCTGTCTCAGCAAGGGGCAGGGTTGAGTTGTAGGTAAAGACGCTGTGGTGCCCGGCCATAAGGGCGTGTATAGCATGACCCATTTCATGGGCAATGGTGGCAACGTTACGAGGTTCGCCGTTGTAGTTGATAAGTACCCACGGGGTCAACGTAGGCAGGGCGCTATAACAGAAGGCGCCGCTGCGCTTATTGGTTCGATCTTCTGAATCTACGTGTTGTTGATCAAACACCCGGCGGGCTAACGCTCCCATCTGTGGGGAAAACTCGTTAAAGGCATCTAATACCATAGCCACAGCCTCATTATAGGCAATAACCTTCTGTGGGGTATCGGCAGTTGGTGCGTATATGTCGTAACGCTGCAACCTGGGAATGTTTAACATGCGAGCCTTGTGCTTAAAGTAGCGTTGGAACACGACGGATTCCACCTCGCACACGGTAAGAAGGATTTCCACCGCCACATCGGGGACGTCGTTACTGAGGTTGCGCACGCTTATGGGAGACTGAAAGTGTCGTAGATGCAGGTTTTCGTTTGCAAAGTCACGCAGTTTGTATGTATATATCTGTGAAAGCACGCCTTCATCTGCACCGTAGACCCTGAATAATTCCTGATATGCAGACTTACGCAGTTGAGGGTTGGGATGGCGCACATAGTTAATGAGTGCATCCTTAGTCAATCTCTTCTTTTCGCCATCCACCTCCAGCACAAATGTATATTTAGCCGTAATCATATCATACAGGGTAAGGAGAGCATTGGAGCCGTTAACGTCCTTTATATTAATAATCTTCTCTTCTGGTTCGGAAAGCGTATGTTTCATAAAACTACGCTGATAACGCAAATAATAGGCCAGTGAGCCGGAGCACTCGATAAGTCTATTGGCCTGAGTCTCATCAAGAGCTCTCCACCAAAGGTTGAAAAATAGTATGCGGTTATGCAGAGAGGCCAGCATATCGTCAATGCGCACCATGTAAGACAGGGCGTCTCGATTTTGCGTATCCTCCGAGAACCATAACTGCCCGTAGGAGCCAAGGCGGTTGGATAAGGCTGCAAACCTCTCCAGGGCATTGATGATCCTCATAAACCCCTCACAACTAAGCCCCGGCTGTAATGTATCACGCAGGGACTCTATGTAAGCCGCAGTGTTGTGTATCTCAGTAATAGTCTCTTCCAATTCAGGGCCTTTGCCAGAGGGCAACAGCTCCTTTAATGTCCATCTGGTTTGCATATACACCGTATCTGTCATTTGTCTGCCTCTTTGGTTTTGATTTTGCTAATATTCTAATCGAATCTGTCTAAAATATCAACCCTCTGAGAAGGATCTGTCTTTACTTACATTTCATGTATTACTGAAAACGATAATACTTCACAATTGTAGCACATTACAAATATGTAGCATTCTTTATAAGCCTCCTATCTAAAACATATTGGTAATTCAAGGGGTTATGATTGGCATTGTTCTTGCCTTATTATGATTATAGAAGAACTATAGGAATATTGTTAAGAAAGGAGTACAGGAATGAGAATTGTACGAAAAAAGCCTTTGGGGTTATCTCACAGGGTAATGTTACTGATTATAACTGCATCAATAATACTCGTACCTCTTGTGCCACTTGCGGTTAAGGGGGCATTAGTTTACACAAGCAGACCTGAGTTTTGTATAGCGTGTCATATGATGAAGTCAGAGTATAACAACTGGACTCACTCGCCACACAGAAACTGGTCGGGATGCAGCGACTGTCATGTGCCTCAGCAGAGCTTTGTTACCAAGTCGGCGGGTAAGACAAGGGACGGCATTTACCACAGTTATGCCTACTTGATGGATAAGGATCCTTTATCGATCAGGATATCAAAGCATGGTGAAGAGACGGTTTTGACAAATTGCATCAGATGTCATCAGCAGATGGTATCTAATATTGTTCACGATAAAGACAGAAAATGCTGGGATTGCCATAAAAGCGTTTTTCACGCTTACTGAAAAATAAACGATAGGAGTATGTTATGAGAAACAGGATTTACACAGCCGTAGCAGGGTGTTTCATGGTGTTTTTTTTGTTTATAGCAGGTTGTTCTCAGGAGTCAAAGCCCGCTATGTCATCTATGGTCATCGCCGACGATGAAAAGGACCCTGCGGTATGGGGTAGAAAGTATCCAAACCAATACGATAGTTATATGCAAAACGAGCAAAGGAGTACAGGGTTCAGCAAGTACAGGACGGCTGCACAGTGCAGACTGACGCCTTGGCCGTTTCAGTTCGTCCTTTACGACGGCTGGGGGTTTGGCAAGGAGTATAACGACCCCAACGGCCATACGGAGATGATGAGGGATCAGCAAAAAATCGATCCAAGCCGCAAAAAGGCAGGAGGGGTGTGTCTTACCTGTAAAACCCCGTATGCACCAGAATTAAGAGAAAGGCTCAAGATAGAGTACTTTCAAAGGCCATATGAAGAGGTTTTAAAAGAGATACCCGAAAAGCACAGGCAGATGGGTGTGATATGTGCCGACTGCCATGACCCTGCCACTATGTCTTTGCGTATAAACAGGATCACTCTTATAGAGAGCCTGAAGGCCATCGGCAAAGACCCTGATAAGTTAACAAGACAGGAACTAAGGAGTCTTGTCTGTGCACAGTGTCATGTGGACTACTCGATACCCAAAGACAGCGAAGGTAAGTCATCCGGTCTATTGTTCCCGTGGAAGAACGGTAAATGGGGCGATATCAAGATCGAACACGTCATACAACAGATAAAGGATGATAATCTCTTGGAGTGGAAGCATAAGATAACAGGCCAGAAGATGGGACATCTTAGGCATCCTGAGTTTGAGTTATACTCATCGCCTGGCAGTGTTCACTGGGCAGCCGGGGTGGCCTGTGCTGACTGTCACATGCCTTACGAGCGAGTCGGCAGAGAGAAGATCTCCTCCCATAGGTGGGACAGCCCTGTTAGAAGAGGGATGAGGGCTTGTACACAGTGCCATCCTCAGGGTGCTGACTGGCTTAAAGAGCAGGTTCTAAACATCCAGGACAGGGTAAACCACATGTTTACAAAGGCCGGTTATATAATAGCCCAAGCGGCGCTTATGATAGAGGCGGCTGATAAGCTCCCTGGCGTAGATCAGGGTTTGATGAAAAGGGCAAAGGAGCTTTATCAGGAGGCATATTATAGAAACGTGTGGATTGGTGCTGAAAACAGTATGGGGTTTCACAATCCCCCTGAGGCCTTACGGGTCTTGGGCGATGCCGTAGACTATGGCAGACAGGCTGAGTCATCTGCCAAAGAGGCGATTATAAAGACCGGAGGCAGCCCGCCGGAGCTGGACACGGCCAAGATAGACCAATATGTAGCTCAGACATATAAGACAACAGACGGTAAGACAGGTTTTAAACCTGACATTCAAAGAAAGGCCGCCCTGTTGGTCCAATAATACTGGTATTGTGCTGGGGGGTAGGGGTAAAGCTGTTGACCTAAGCAACCACGCCCGACATCTACGGGGTCAAGGGGTCGAGTTCCCTTGTGGGTGGGTCAAGGGAGGGCAAAGCCCTTCCTTAGTTCATCTTCACTTAAGTCAACAGCATTAGGGTTAGGGGAGGGTTGGGATACATATAGTAACCAAACTTAAAACGACTAATGAGAGGTAATTGTTATGAAAAAAGTGATAAGCACGTTATGCCTGATGATAATTATGTCGTGGTTTTCTTCCCTATATCTGGCTTATGGGGAGTCATCGGTAAAGATGCAGACTGCGCCAACCCTGAATAAGATAGATTCTGGTAATACTGCCTGGATGTTGACAGCCACAGCCCTTGTTATGCTTATGACACCAGGGTTATCACTATTTTATGGTGGGATGGTTCGCAGAAAGAACGTACTTGGAACAATTATGCAGGTCTTCGTTATACTTATAACAGTGAGCATTGTGTGGGTACTGTGGGGGTACAGCCTTGTATTTGGACCAGACCTTTGGGGCGTCATAGGCGGTCTAGACTGGTTCGGGTTAAATGAGGTGGGACAGGATCCCTCGTATATGGCCTCAAGCGTACCTCATTTGATATTTATGATGTTTCAAGGGATGTTCGCCGTTATAGCGCCTGCCCTTTTTACTGGGGCGTTTGCAGAAAGGGTGAAGTTCTCTGCGCTGATAGTTTTTTCTATACTTTGGGTTACCTTTGTTTACTGCCCGTTGGCACATTGGGTATGGGGCGGGGGATGGATAGGATCTGTAATGGGCGCCCTCGACTTTGCAGGCGGCACCGTGGTACACATAAGTTCCGGGATAGCCGCAATCACAGCCGTCCTTGTGATTGGGAATCGTACCGGCCACGGTGTAGTTGGTATGCCGCCTCATAATATGCCTTTGACTGTAATTGGGGCTGCCTTTTTATGGTTTGGCTGGTTTGGTTTTAATGCTGGAAGTGCCCTTTCATCCAGTGGGCTTGCCTCCTTAGCCTTTGTTACAACCAACACGGCAGCGGGCGCTGGGGCATTAACGTGGCTCATCTTAGAATGGCGGTATACAAGAGTGCCAACTATTCTAGGAACATTAAGCGGCGCATTGTCTGGCCTTGTTGCCATAACACCGGGGGCCGGCTTTGTAACCCCTCTTTCTGCAATAATTATCGGCTCGATTGCAAGCATCTTCTGTTATATAGCCGTGAGCCTGAAACACAAGCTAAGCTATGATGACTCCTTGGATGTCTTTGGCATACATGGCGTAGGCGGCACCTGGGGCGCCCTTGCCACAGGCATCTTTGCGTCGTTACACGTAAATCCTGCAGGCAATAACGGTATCTTATATGGTAATCCGCCGCTTATTGCTATTCAATCTATTGCTGTCGTAGCGACCTACGTGTTTGTCTTCTTTTCGACTTTTCTTATCCTCAAGATAATTGACTGGAGCATAGGTCTGCGTATAGACGAAGAAGCAGAACTCCTCGGCCTTGATAAATCGCAACACCAAGAAAAAGGTTATAGCAGACTGTAATATTTGAAGAAGGGAGGGTTTAAGGGAGGGGGTTGCTTAAGATGTAACCCATGTTTAAGTCAACAGCATTACCCCCTCAGTATCCCTATCAATGTCTTTAACTGTGGACTGTAGCGTTATTGTGAACTCCACACCGCCATCTAAATTTCTAGCTGTTAAGGTTCCACCCATGTTTGTCTCTATAATGGTTTTTGACATGTAAAGCCCTATTCCTGTACCCTCAGATCCCTTTGTGGTATAATAAGGTTCAAATATCCTATCTATTATATCTTCAGGTATGCCGCCGCCGTTGTCCCTGATTGAAACTGAGATATGCTCTTTGTTTTCATCGTTGGCTATCTCTACTTCTATCTTCCCCTCTACCTTATTTCCATTGTTTCTTATTGATATAATAGCATCCTTTGAGTTGTTTAGTATGTTTAGTATCACCTGTTTAAACTCGTTTGGGTATCCATCTGCCTTTAGTCTTAGGTCATGTTCAGTCTTCACATTAACATTAATGTTGTTTTTGCTAAATATTTGGATGAACATTGTGATTAATTCATCTATAGCGTCTTTTACATCAAATTGGACTTTTTGCTTTGATGGCTTGAAAAAGTTCCTAAAGTCATCCATAGTTTTACTCATAAAGCTTACTTGCCCCATTGTGATATCAATCGTATGATCTATGTAATCTTCATTAATTTCACCAAACTTATAGGCATCCCTTAAATCTTGTACTGTTACCCCTACCGCATTCAAGGGCTGTTTCCACTGATGCGCTATTAACCCTATCATCTCTCCCATAGCTGCCATCTTGGATTGTTGTATAAGCATCTGCTCCTGCATCTGGCGTTTTGATGTCTCCTCGTCTACCATAGACTTAAGATTGTTATTTAAGTCTCTCAGTTCCTCTTCCATCCTTTTGCGTTCAACGGCTAAAGCATATATAGAGGCAAGGCGTTTTATAATATTCAAATCCTCATTGTTATAATCTCTTTGGGCATTTGCTAAGGCTATTTTACCAATCAGTCTGTCTCCTATCATTGCTGGCACTGCCAGGTACCTTGTCAATGGGATATGCTCTGGAGGGATACAACCCTGGTATGCAGGGTGCCCTTGGGGATGGTTTGTATAAAACGCCTCTTTTGTATTTAGCACATGTCCCCATAGTGCGCTATAGCCATCCTTACCTTTTGGAAAGACCAGTCTCTTACACCTTGTATCCACGTTGCACTGCCCGTCTTTCATAAACGCTGTGATAGAATGTCCTACGTCATCACCTGTTGTTTTGTCTATCTCTGAGACATACCCATGCAGACTGTTGGTCAATCTCATTGCCTGCCTGTTCACTATAAGGGCTATATCAACGATATCCTTATCAGGCAGCAGTAGAGCCTCAGATACCTCCGATATGGCTGCTTCAAAGTCAAGTTCCCTCTTCATTATCAATTGGGCGTTTTTGATATCTGAGATATCGTGTAATATTTCAAACTTGGATGTCGAACCATCGCTGTTTCTTATCGGCGTATCAAATAGCGAATATGTCTTATTGTTCTTATGGGAACGCCACTCCCACGCGACGCTTTTACCAGAAAACACCTCTTCATTCTTACACCATGAACATTGACCTTCCCCATCATGGAAATACTCATAGCATTTACGGCCATTTATTTCTCCAAACTCTTCCCTTATTACTCTATTGACAAACTCTATCTTATAGTCTCCGTTTACTATGTATATACCATCTTGCATTGCCTCCATTATCCCGTTAAGCTTGTCCCTCTCGATCTTTAGTGTCTCTAATATTTGCTTCTTTTCTGTTATGTCTTCCACTATTGCAAGATGAGATACAGGTTTCTCCTCACCTATCCACAGAGGAGCGCATGTAAGGGTTACCCATACTACCTTTTTGTCCTTTCTAATATATCGCTTCTCTATCTTAAACATAGATATCTCGCCGCTAATCAGACGCTTCATGTTGTCCAGGTCTGGTTGTACATCCTCTGGATAGGTTATGTATTGAAATGTAAGACCTAGCAGCTCGTCTTTAGAGTAACCGACAATATTACAGTATGTCTCGTTAATCTGGATAAATTTACCCGTGTGCGATGCTATGATGGCAACTCCAAGCGGCGCTTGTTCAAAAATGGTTCTAAACCTGTATTCGCTATCTTTTAGTCTCTCTTCAATGCCTTTCCTCTCTATTGCCACCCCGTAGATTAATCCCAAACGGTTGATGACAGACAAATCCATCTCCGTATAGTCTCTCGTAGAGTTGGCTAATACTATTTGTCCTATGATCTTGTTCTCTATTTTTACTGGTACTACCAGAAAATTCTTAATCTCTATATGCCCATCTGAAGCACTCCCCTTAAATGATTTGTGCTCTTTGGGTGAGTTTGTGTAAAAACTCTCTCCTGTATGTAAAGAGTACCCCCACATGGCGTTATCTCCATTGGTGTCTTTGAGATACTTATACCAATTTGCGTTTATACCAGTATTAGTATAGAAGGGGAGACCCTGTCTCCCCTCAGACCCCTCTGCAACCGGACATTCTGTCTCCGCCATAAGGGTAATAATAGCGACGTTATCACCTGTGTCTTCATCTATCAAAGAGATATACCCGTTCTTACTATCCGTAAGGCTTAACGCTTCCCTATGCACTAACCTTGAGATGGCATGTTGATCGTATTTAGGATCAAGCATGGTTCTTGTTACAAGAGCAATTGTTTCTGTGATTTTTTGCTGATATTCAACGCTTGTGATCATATCATTAAAGGTATGAACAAGTATTTTTAAGTCACCAGAAACATCGATAGGGACACGGATACTTAAGTCACCACTTTTGATGTTATTAGACGCTTTAATAAGTCCAAGTATAGGCTTTGATATCCTCAGCGCAATAAAGTACGTAATCACTATGAACAAGCACACACCAAATACCATTAACCATACTGCAGCAACAATAGTATCCGTTATTGGAGCCATCAACTCTTTCTTGTCAATCTTGACTACCATGCCTATGCCCATCTTTGGCGTGATGAATATATGTCTAAAGACTGCCAACACTAATTCACCCCTGTAATCGAGACTCTCAATCATGCCCTCATTGCCACTTGCAGCAAGTTTGGCTGGTGCAGCACTAATCTGATACTCCATTACCTTAGCGGACGCTTTAAATTTCAGTGGTGTCAACGTCCTTACACCTCTGTCCACGAGTACCACCTCTGCGGTTTTACCTAACCCCTCGTTAGCAGAAAGGACAGGCGTAAGGATGTCTTTAAAATTGGCATGCATGTACAGTTTAAACCTTCTATCTACACAGGGTACATTGGTTTCTAAGCAGGTATTTATAATGCGGGATATTACAAAATTAACGTCATTGCTGCTGGTGGATCTTGCTAAACTCAATCCCTCTTGCCCTGACTTAATGCCTTGCTCGTCTATATGGACATGGCTGCCAACCTCATCCTCTTGGGTTGATACAATGATAGTCCCCGATACTGTATCTGCAATGTATATCTTTTTATAGGTACCATAATAAACAGACTGTATCTCATCTATGTATAATGCCAGTTCTCTATAATCCTCATCATTTCTAAGCTTCTCTTTAAGGAGTTGGGGGGTGCTGAACTTAAGTCTATATTCTTGTATCTTGGGAAGAAGTCTTTCCGGTGTAGTCCTGGCATAAAAGGTTTTGGATATTATCTCTACATCCTCAATACGTTCATCTATCCACACTAACAACAGTTGCTTTTTCAGATCTGCAAAGGTTTTCAGGTTGTCCTCAGCCTGGTAGATATTTTTCTTGTAAATGCCCTCAACACCCGTATAAGGTATGCCAAACAGGTATATACATACTGCGCTAAATATTGTTACTACTATTAATATACCAAAGGCAAGGAAAATCCTTATATTAAACCTGAACTTGAATGTATCCTTGATTTTTAAATGGATGTTTTTTATCATAACGCTGTCTTACCTGTAGCGGTATTCGTTAAGCCTGTATCTTGCTGGGTTGTTTGCAATTCGTTCAATAATAGATGGCTCAAAGTTCTTATAAACAGTATTCAACGATGCTGCGGGTGGTATAAATTTTATCGTCTTGAGAAAGTCAAACTCGTCGTGCAGCATACCGTTTTCAGCAAATTCATCCATTGGCAGACTTGGGTCTGTCTTCATACCAATCAAGTCATTTAAGGCAATTGCAGCTATCTGCTCAGGTGTCAAGGGTGATGTATTCCCGCTGAATGCAGCCTGCTTATCTAAAGCCCATTTTGCTGCCATTAGCAGGTTATTTTTGTTCCTCCGCAGCCAGTTCAAAGCCCTTATCTCAGAGGCAACTATGGCGTCCACGGCATCGGGACGTGAGGTATAGAAATCCTTCCTGCAATAAAGATAACCGGAGACAAGCTTGTTGTAGATAACCTCAACACCAGGCAGCGTAATCAAAGCCTCTGTAACTGCGGGGTCCCAGGCGGAGAAGGCATCTATCTTGCGAGCCTTAAGCGCATCAGCCATCTCTGTAACATTCAGTTTGACAAGGTGGGCGTCTTTGGGCGTATTACCGCCTATGGACAGGGCGTTAAGGAGGGCATAGTGGGCGTTTGAGCCAAAGGCATAACCTATCCTGGCACCACGTAAATCTTTTATCCTCATGTGTTTCCTTGCGACAATTGAGGTGAAACCATACTGCATCAGAGACATTACAACCACCTTATCAGTAGAGGTAGCCACAATAGCAGGCATATCACCTCCTACACCCACCTGGAGGTCTCCTCGCAAGAGGAACTCGTTTACATCAGAACCCTTAAAGAATGGAAAGAATCTGATCTCCATACCCATCTTTCTCAGCATGTCATAAAGCACGGCATCACGGCTCATGGTCTCTGTGATTATGACTTCTGGCATGGCCATTGGTTGAACGCCAATGTTTATGAAGTTTTCTGCTTTTCCAAATTTGTATGTCGAGTAAACAGCGGCAGCAGGAGTATCTGATGAGGCATAAGAAAACCCCGATGGGCAGAATGCTCCTGTCAGCAGTGCGATAACTACTGCTATGACAATATGTGTGCATTTAGTTAATCTCATCTGTTGCACCTAATCTTCAGTAAGACATTCCCTATGCACCATCATTTATTGTAACACAAGTACCCTTACTATGGCGTTGAGTAACTCTCATAATCTCATGACCTCTCATAATTCTGTCTGTTGTCAAATGAATAATAAACATGTTATCGTTACCAGATATTGATGATATCGTTGAATAACTAAAACCGCTTCAGCCAAGTGAGGTTATGCCGTTGCTAAAAGCACTCAAGCCAAATGTAAGCCAGTCCCTTATCGGGATCGTTATGGTTATCATCGTCTGTATGGGCGTGGTTACAGCGGTGCGGTATCATCAGTATGGGCAGTGGAAGGAGACGCCCGTCAAGTATTTTGTAAACTCAACCCCGATGATGTCCGCACTGGATGCCTTCTACTGGCTCAGACTGGCTCGTGAATACAAAACCGGAGCTTACTTTCAAGGCGATAACGATAAGCTCAGAAACTACCCCACTGGATTGCCAAGACCCGAACGTGTTCCCCTCTTGTGTCTGCTTATAGCTAAACTATCCGTGTTTTTTGACGATAACCTCTACGTAACCAGCGTATACCTGATCATGTTCCTCTCAGGGTTGTTTCTGATACCCTTTTTGCTTTACTTCTCTAAGAGCGGCTACCCAGCAGCCGGCATAGTGGGCTGCCTTGTGGGAACGTTCAATAGCGTGTATTTTGCTCGAACCTCTGCTGGCTGGGTCGATACGGACGCTCTCAATCTGTTCTTCCCGTTTCTGACATCTCTATTGATACTCCTTGCATGTAACACCAGCCACAAGAAATACACATATCTGTACAGCGCATTGGCAGGACTAACGCTATTTGCTTTTTCGTTTTGGTATACGGCTTGGCACTTTTTTATTGCATACCTGATAACGCTCATCTTCTCACTTTCTATCAACAGGGCTGAGGTAAAGACCGTACCTGTTGCAGCGCTTGTATTTCTGCTCTTTTCTGCACCAGGTGTCTTTGGGGATAAATTACCTGGCGTATCTTTGGGTATAGCAAGCTATAAATACCTGCTTGTCTTGTTTGTGATCGCCAGCGTTATGATCCTTGTCTTGTCCACCAATATCATAAAAAACAAACGGATGAGATGGATTTCTTTACTGACATTCGTTATCATTATCGCAGCCTTACTCCATCAAACCATCAAGATAGACAGGTTTGCCACAACTGATATCATCGCTAACACCAAGAACTTTATATCAAGTTACATCCTTCAAAATCTCTCAAGCGATCAGCCCTCATTAGACCAGCCAACAAAGGTAAGCACAGGTGTGGCCTCTGTACCAATACGTGAGGTTATACGAGAGCCGCTCAGAGATATTCTGTCATACATCTTGCATAATCAGGCGCTAAGCGTCGCTGGTCTTGTGTTGTTCTTTCTGTTTGTGATCCTGCATATAAAACAGGCAGCGCCGTTAGCGCCAGTGGTGTTTGTTGGGCTTATGTCCCTATTGGGTTCCAACAGGTTCGTCATGTACCTTGCCCCTTTTGCAGGGGTTGGTTTTGGATATGCGTTGACGGTAGGTCTGGCCTACTTGTTTGAAAAGCTGTGCATACGGAGACCGTTTGTCAAGGAGTTAGCCGTCTACGCCGTTTCATTTTGCTTTTTCTTGTTGATCCTGACACAGACTGCCTACGACTACATACCGCAGCCGGCCATCTCGGCGCAGACATACTCGGATTACTTGGATATCAAAAACCGTCTGCCAGCAAACTCTGTTATCCTGTCGTGGTGGGATAACGGTTACATCATTGAGGATATAACCGGATTTGCCACGTTTACAGACGGTGGATATCAGAGAACGAATAAGACATACCTGTTATCCCTAGGCATCACGTCCAAGAGTCAGACAGAGCTTTACAACGTTATAAGCCTATTAAATGGCAACGGCTCACGTGTGACCCCAGAGGCCATATTAAGCGGTCAGACCTCTAACACCGTTATGGATAACGTCAAAAACGATAGACTCTACCTCCTGTATACAAGAGATCTGATCTTGAAGTTCTCATGGATCTACTCTATCCGCGGTGTTGACCCGACGCGTCACTCTGCCAAAAACGAACTTGTACTACTACAATTACAGTGTAATACATTCGTAAATAACGTTTATGGCTGCATCAAATACCAGGTTGATATGAATAGAGGTCTCGTCAACAACACCTTCCCCATCAAGAAGGCCATTTACGTCAGAGGGGGCACTGTCATCAAAGAAGTCGATTATCCAAATAAGAGCGGTCTGTACCTTGAACTGTTCGTACGGGATATGGACGTCATTGCCCTCTATCTGATGAACGAAGAGGTTTACTCCTCAAATTTCAATCAGATGTACGTACTAGGCAACTATGACAAAAACCTATATGAGGAGACATACAACGATTTTCCTGCTGTAAGATTGTTTAAAGTAAAAGGGACTATCTGAACCAGGATTACACGGATTAAAGGATTTACAGGAAAAAGGTTTTAATCCGTACTTTTGCACTTTTTTATAAACCAGTATTTTATGCAGCTCTTGAAAATAGATTCCCGGTAATAGTTCACCCATATGTATTAAGAAGGGAGGGCTTTGCCCTCCCTCAGACCCACCCACAAGGGGACCAGCCCCCTTGACCCCATAATATCGCATGTTTAGACACAATGTTTCAAGCGTATACTGAACTATTACGATTCCCGCTTTCGCGGAAATGACAGTAAATGGCGTATATAGCCCCTATAGTTTAATTAATCATGGTAATCCCTTAATCTGTTAAATCGTGGTTCAGTATACTTTTATTGCAACCATATGGAATTGCTAACATTGTCAAACTAATTGACACTGTTGGTGTAAAGGCGGTATTCTACACGAGGAGCATATTTCAGCCTGGAGGCTTTATATAGATGTTACGTGAGATCTCAAAGATTGCTGAATCGTCTGATACCTTAGAAGAGATATTGGACAAGGTAAACGATTACTGTAGGAGGACTGTAGACACTTTTCAGACGTTGACTGTCTTTGTTGATCGTGGTTTTCCGACCTTTTGCTACATCAAGGAGAACAAGAAGATACTCTTGAACCTGACCGTGCCCTGGGAGAGCATTGCCGGTGATTGCATAAGGGAGAAAAAGCAGATCATCACGTATGCCCCGTCCTGTCCACTTTATTATCACTACCCCGCCGAGAGTACCGGCTTTTACATAGCCCACATCATCGCCAAGCCGTTGAGTTTTCTGAACACGACCTTTGGCTGCATGGAGTTTTTGATGGAGCGGGAGCCGCGGCAGCCGGATGTAAATCTGTTTCGCGACATAGGGGATTACTTTGCTCCGATAATCTATTTGCAGGAATGGCACTCTATCGAGCGGCGTAAGGCTCATGCCATAAAGAACAAGGCGTTTTTGGGGGTCTTGACCTTGTTTGACAACGACATAGACGAGCAGGAAAGGCAAACAACCATAAATGAGACCTTTAACGAGATCAGCCTCTTGAGTGAAGACTTTTTAAAGCTGACCGGTTTAAAATGTGAGATGAAAAAGAGCAGCGTAAGCGATATCGTCTTCACGGTATCGGAGAAGCTCAACAAGCTGGCCAAGTTCAACAACGAGGACGTAACTATACGTCATGACTTGACGTCGGGTCTAGAGTTGGTTTGTGATGAGTTTGCGATACGTGAGGAGGTTCTCTTTAACATCATCAAGAACGTGTGGGAAGAGTGGCAGAGGCACCAGCAGGTAAAGCGGGTGATTGAGTTTAAGACGTACAGTGAGGGGGACTACGCGGTCATAGAGATCAAGGACAACGCCGGAGGGATACCGGATAAGATAGCGTCACGGTTCTTCTTGCCGTTTGAGAGTTCCAAGGGGAGCGGGCGGGGTGTTGGGATGAACATAGCCTATCAGGTGATGAAGCGGCACAATGGGGAGATCACGTTTAACACGCGGCCGGGGGACGGGACGACGTTTTACATACGATTGTCGATGTTGAGTGAGGATTTGAGGGGGTTTTCGAGGCTTAACGTGGACAAGAAGAACGAGCTTGTCTCATTGGCGTTTGAGGCACATGTAAGCGCGGGCATCTTGCTGGATATAAGCATGGGGGGGATGTCAGGATTGTTTAAGATGAGCGCCCCTTATCCACAGATATCGAGCAGTGTACTGGTTTTTTTGGAGGCGGGCAATGCCGGCAGCATCACGGAGATAAACGGGCTGGTGGCCAGGATAGAGGTGTTGGAGGGCTACAGGGACTCCGAGTACATAAAGGTGGCCGTGAAGTTCACCGACGTCCTCGACCTGAAGAAGAAGGAGAGTCTGATGAAGGCCCTGGCTGTGTTGTGATACGCAGAAAAGGAAGGCTCACCCTAGGTTAAATGTAATTGTTGTCTCTGACAGCCTTCATAGCAAGCAGCCATTTATAGAGCATTTAAAGACTAACGGGATGAGTTGCATATTAGTCTCAAAAGAGGGTGATCATAAACTCATGATGGAGTGGGTTAGAGAACAGAGGATGTTAAAAGAGGTTTCACGGTTTGAGGTAAAGGATTTTACAGGCCGGCT
>PEAB01000001.1 GCA_002753395.1 Nitrospirae bacterium MYbinv3
GCCTGACATTTACAGGGTCAAGGGAACAAGTTCCCTTGTGGGAGGGTCTAAGGGAGGGCAAAGCCCTCCCTTTTTTCATCTTCACAACCTTAAGTCAACAGCATTAGGTCTGAGGGGAGGGGTTGCGAACCCCTGCGGCAACAGGCAGAGCCTCCCCTTCTTTGACAAAACCCACGACTTTCTTATGCGCCCATTTCTAACTATAAGTTGACAATTTTGTAAGGATTATGATTAGATCAAACAACTTGTAATTGTTGAGGGTAAGGGATTTTTAAAACAAGAGGTCATAATAATAAGGAGGTATTTTAATTATGAAACGTATTTTAGTTATTGGCGGCGGCAGCGCAGGTGTAATGTTTTCTAACAGAATGAGAAACGAATTTAGTCCCGACGAGGTTGAAATCACGGTTATAGAACGTAATACGATGCACGTGTATCAACCTGCCTTTACATTAGTGGTTTTTGATCTGGATGATCCCAAAAATCTACTTAGGCCAATGAAGGATCTCTTTTTTGACGGTATCAAACTTGTCCACGATCAGGCCGTCAAGATAGATGCACCAAACAATAAGGTTATAACAGCTAAGAGCGGTGAGCTTACATACGACTATCTCGTGGTAGCCACTGGCGCTAAGTTGTTTTTTGAAGAGCCGGAGGGTCTGAAAGAAGGCATAGAGAAGGGTACCAACGTACAAACCTTCTATCAGCTCGATGGTGCAATAAAGTTGAGAGATACGCTTAAGGAGATAGATGGCGGAACGATTGTCATGTCGGTGTGTGAGATGCCTATCAAGTGCCCGGCTGCCCCTATGAAATTTATAATGATGGCAGAGGATACGATGAGGCAGAGGGGCAAGAGGGACAAGTTCAAGTTCATCTTTACAACGCCGATGCCTGCGGTCTTTAGCAGGGAACCCTACGCATCAAAGCTGGTCAATATATTTGGCTCAAGGGGTATAGATACAGTGGCAAACTTTGCCCCGTCTATGGTTGACTATGACAAGGGGGTCATTAAGGATTATGGCGGTAAGGAAGTCAAGTTTGACCTTCTGTGCATAACCCCCCCACACGGTGGCGAGGCCGTGATAGAAGAGTCAGAGGGCGTGGGAGATGCCGCCGGATGGGTTAGCTGCGACAAGAACCTGATGGTCAGCAAGAAGTACAACAACGTCTTTGGTATAGGCGATGCTACCGATTTTCCAACCTCTAAGACGGCCTCTGGCATAAGGAAGCAGGCCAAGGTACTTGTATCGCGTCTGAAGGCGGATATCAAGGGAGAGACGTCTACGGAGAGATACGATGGCGAGATCATCTGTCCAATACTGACCAAGTACAAGAGGGTCATGTTTGCTCACTTTAACTATGAAGAGTCTATCTCGCCTGCTATTGAGAGTTACGGCAATTGGGTGCTCAAGGTACATATGCTCAGGCCTCTATACTGGAATCTTATGCTTAATGGGTTGATATAGAATCGGGGAGGTTATAATAAGCACAAATATTTAGATTGAGGAGTGAGACATGTCTAAGAAAACAATGATGGCCGTAACAGGTAACGGCGATAGATCGGCAATGCAAGAAAAGATGGCAATGCAGATAGATGAGATTTACGGCAGACTCAAGCTGGTAGAAAATCTCTACCAGGACATAATGCCAGCCCTGGAAAAGATCCCCAAGGAGATAAACTCTACCTTAAACGAGCTTAGGACCAGATTTGAACGGGAGGAGACATTGGCCCTCATAAAGGCTGTCGGTGATAACATCCCGACCTTTGTGACCATGATAAAGACTATGGAGGCCTTTATCGGTCTGTTCAAGGATGTCGCTCCAGTGGCTGAAAAGGTTGTACATGAGCTGACCCCGACCATAAACTCCCTCAGATATGCCTTTGAAAGAGAAGAGACCTTAGAGCTTATCCAAAAAATGGGTGAAAACATACCGATTTTCCTCGAAGGCTTAAAGACGATGGAACACTTTGCCAGCATGTTTAAGGACGTAATGCCTACGGGTGAGAAAATCATGAAGGAGCTGACTCCAACTATAAACGCCCTGAGGTACGCCTTTGAAAGTGAAGAGACCTTAGAGCTTATCCTAAAGACGGGTGAGAACATACCGACCTTCCTCGAAGGGTTAAAGATGATGGAGTTTGCTGTTGGCATGTTTAAGGACGTAATGCCTATGGGTGAAAAAGTCTTGACAGAGCTTACCCCGACTATAAACATGCTCAGGTATGCCTTTGAAAAGGATGAGACACTGGACCTCCTGCAGAAGACGGGTGAAAACATACCAACCTTTATCAAACTATTAGACTTCCTGGCACACTTTGAACAGAGCGGGGGACTGGACTACACACTTAAGTCCGCCTCTGTCAAGGAGACTGAGTATATGATCAAAGGTATGGAGAAGTGTGCCGTCAGGACTATGCAGCAGCTAATGGAGAGACCGCTAAAACCGGGTATGAAGAGCCTCTTCTCATCCATGATGGACCCTGAAGTTCAGAAGGGGTTTATACTGCTAACAACCTTTGCTCGCAACATGCCCCAGTGTATGCTTGAGACCATCGAAGAAAGCGAAGAGACAATCAAGAAGAAGATATAGAAAGATAAATAGGGAGGGCTTTGCCTCTGCCGCAGGGGTTCGCAACCCCCTCCCTAGACCCTCCCACAAGGGGACCAGTCCCCTTGACCCCTTAAAGTCAGGCGTGGTAGCTTAAGATGTTATGTATGTGCATCAATTAAAAACTACTTATTGTACGTCAATCGTAATAAAGACCTTGTGTTTTTCTAATATCCTTTTGAATTCTGAACTCTTTCTTAGATTTTTCAGCTCAGTGTCTTTACGCAAGAGATTGTAGTCTGTGAATCCATTCTCCAATGCCTTATCCAGGCTTTCAAGTGCCAGGTCTGTCGTGTTCTCATCCAATGAATACAGACACGTAAGGTTATAGAATACACTATAGCTATTCGGTAAGAGTCTGGCGGCCGTTTTTAGATCATCTAGAGCCTTGTTCCGTTTCTTTAGCAGCATATAAGCCGTTCCTCTCTGTTCGTATGCCTTGCCTGTTGTTTGATTGTCATTTGAGTTAATCTCTATGGCCTTTGTATACTCATTGATTGCGTTATCAACATACTGCACAAATGCAGCCTTATTGCCTTTATTAACATTTACAAGTGCAATCCAGTGGAAGCCTTCTTCAAGGTGTTTGATTGCTTCTTGTTTTTTCATTTCGTCTCTGCTATCATTAGCTGGCGGTAACGGTGTCGGAGGGCCGCTAGGCGGGGTAGGAGGGGGTGATGGTTTGCATTTCTCTTTTCTTACCTCATCGATGAGTTTTTGTCTATTACTGTCAGATATCTTGTAGCTTTTTGCTATCTTATCTCCTTCAGTGCAGCTTGTATCTCCGCCTGCGCAGCAATCAATTGTCTCACAGCATTTTTTTAAGGCCTCTTTATACTTTAGTTTAGGTCCATTAGCCATCTTAGACGTCATATAAACTAATAGCCCAATTAATACTAATGCTGCTACAGCTATTCCAACTATTAACAAAGTCCGCTTATTGTTACCTTTAGGTCTATCGATTCCACATCCTTGACACTTTGTACGGCTGTCAGGATTAACTGCATTACAACCATTACATGTCCAATTACTGCTCATTCTTTACCTCCTGTTCAATAGATAATACCTCATCATCGGTCAGTCCTAACTTCTTCTGCTTGTCCTTCAGGAAGATTCTATCGTCTTCTATAACCTCACCGAATAGATCATAACAGGATTTAAACGCTTCTTTGTACTGTCTGTATAGCTCTTTTTTGCCGCCATTCCCTGTTGTTGACAGCGCCTCCAACACTAATCTCTCGGCGTCATCAATACTGAGTCTATGACGATTGATACCTCTGTTTATTAGCGCGTCCTTATCCCTAATGCCTCTGCTTATTAACAACGTCAAATCATTTCTAAATGAAGAGACGGCTGTATCATCAGGTTTATCCGCATCGCCATGTAAATCGAGACGGATTATTTCATGCGGTGATTCTGGCGGCTCTAGGTTAAACTTACGCCTGTAATCTTCTATAATAACCAGTTGTCTATTAAACTCTGGATTGGCCTCCCTGTCATCGAGTGAGTCCTTTAGTTTATCGAGATACCCTTCAAGCCTTGACCACAGGGCCTCTCTATCTTTCCTCGTTTTAAGAGAAGCTGCTATCTTGTCAACAAGTCTTGTTAGTATTTCAAGGGGCGTTTCACTGGCCGTGAGGTTATCTATGTCTTTGCCTGCCTGGATGGTGATTAAGTGTTGTTCGACGTCCGTCCAGTTTCTAGACAGTTTAGTATATATCTTTTGTCTGCTTCGCTCATCATGGTACGTTAGATATATGTGGTCGTAACCAGACTCTGCGTCGGTTCTCTGTATTAGGAAATCAAATATCCTTCCTAGGAGGACGTAGGACTCCGCCTGCCGTTTAATAACATCACTCCAGTTGTCAGGGAAGATATCTGGAAAGTCAATACTTACATCAGTGCTTGAGGGGTTAACGGCCAGATAGCTCTGTCTGTATTCACCCAAGAGGTTTATCTTATGCAGCGGGAAGGCGAGGTATTCGGAGGCAAATATGATCCTGTACATATCCGACAGCCTGCTCATATGTGAGAGATTGCCCCCTTGAGCATAGTTTTTTATACTGTAGATGGTCTTCACAAGGGCCTGAATGTTTGTATCGCCTTCTGGATTAGATGTTCCTAGCCATTCGTGCAAGAGCCCTTCACCCACGTCCGGATCGGCAATCGTGATCATCGGTTTTGACCTGCGGACATAAGAATACAAGATGTTTGCAATCCCATTGGACGGACTTCTCTGCAATATACTTGCAATAGAAAACCTTCTAATCCCTGAACACCTTTCCTTACACTTATTCAACAGGGCATTGATAAAGCCCTCTTGCTGCAGGTCGACAATATTTAATATCCTTATCTCACTGATGGTCTTTCCGCTGTTATCTTTTTTAGCAAAGTGATAAATCAGGTCATTCATGATGGGTACGGCATAAACAGAGGGGTCGGCTACGATGGACCTGATTACCTCATATAGACTGGTCCTGTTTAGCATCAGGTCGTTAAAAGACTTATGGGCAAGTACGACCCCTTCAATGTCTTGTTTTTTGATTGAGAACCTGTCTGAGAGACTAGAGATGCTTTCCTTATATCTTGAGATACTCCTTCTCAACGTCTCAAGTTCGTCCCTTACTGAGGGCAAGGTGCTGCCATCATCCAGGAGCAGCCCTTTACCACTGAGCATATCGATAATCACCCTGTACGCTTCGGCATAAAGGGCGGCCTCGGCATATCCTTTAATGCAGCCATATACCTTATTTATCCAATGGAGCACTGCGAACTTGTCTTTCCCTATAGTCTCTCTCAGGACACTAACAGAGGCAGAGAACTTGTTTTGCATAGACGTCATCTCATCCTGAAACGACTTGTGCATCTTCTGTAAGTTAGTCACCTCTTTATCTATATAACTGGCAATACCGTTTAGGAAGGCATTGGCCATCAGATGACCCTTGTACTGATCTTCTACGGTCTTTAGAGTAACCTCCTTTAGTTTATTGACGGTGCCTAATAATTGATGTGTTCCCGTCATTTGTACAGCCCTGGTCAATGCCCCCCAGAGTCTTGGATCTGCGCTAAACTGAAGATCCCTCTTGTATTCGTCGAAGTGCATACTTATATTGCCAATCTTGTTGGCGTCTTTCTGTGTAATTGTTTCAGCCTTCTTCTTTTCTATACCAAAGTTTACCTCGTTTATTATATTTTTTTTCTCAGGGTTTAGCAGCACCTGAAACAGATTTTTTCTATCTATCTGGTTTAGGATGTCGCTGTCAACAGGGGTTATTGCATCCATGAAGAGCCACCTTTGAAGAGTTGCCGAGGCCATCTCGTAGGCCATCATCTCTTCAATTTTAAAAACCGGGAAGGACAGAGAAGATAATCCAAAGGACAGGAATGACCTAGGTTTATTGGTTTGAGGCTCCAGGTTAATAAAGCCGGGCTGGGACATCTTATCAACCCTCAGCCCTTTCTTGGTATTGGAGATGTCGCTGCTAAACTCCAGAAAGAGATTAAAGGCAGCCACCTCCTCTAGTTCACCCCTTATGAGCTGATAGTCGCCAGCGTTCTGTGTTACGATATAGCAAACATCCACAGGGGAGGTCTTATCGTTTATGATCTTCATAGCGTTTGGATCGGGGTATTCGGCATTGAATGTGGTATTGGGCATGGTGTAGTGTTGAAGCTCCTTTAGGGCGCTATAACAGTTTGCCCTTTTCGTGGGGTTATCACCGCCAATGATAAAGACTCCTATGACCTTGGATATTGCCTCTACGTTTTCGCTTTTGAGCACCTTGCGAGTGTTATAGCACAGCTCGATAAAAGAGCCGCTCCCAGTACCCCCCATGAAGGAACACACTATGTATATGTACAGGTTGTTATCCGTAGGTTGTTTTAAGGTCTGAGACGTCGTTGTGATATTTTCAAGCTGCATTACCTTTCTGATCTTACCGCTTAAGCTCTCTCTAAACGGTATGACATTGTACGTAAAGGCCAGTCTGCCAAAAGGTCTTATCCCGCCAGCACCCTCAGGGATAGAGCTTACGTTTAGATTCAGTTTTGGATCAAGCCATCCATTGGTCTTTCTTCTTATTGATTCAGCGTCGGCTTTAGCTATTCCCCCTGAGAGTTCCACCCTCTCAGCCGCGCTGAAGGTCAGGTTGTTACCTAGATATTCGGTAACGGCGTTTGAACCAGCGTCGGGGACCAGATTAGTGTGCGTATCCACGTGTAGGAATCCGATGCTAGGCAATAGGTCTAATGAGTCAAACTCCTCAACGATCATCCTTCTTACGTTTAATAGAACGCTCTTGCCAACTCCCCCTATTCCAACGATTACTGACTGTGAAAACATCTTACACCTCACTTGGTCTGGTCAATACCAGGTAGACCATGTCAAAGATTAATGCAAATACCAGGATAACCAGCGCTATTATGGTGCTGTAGAAACCGAGGATGTCTAATGATGCAATATCCCAGGCCAGAATAAAAGAGGCGCTCAATACCAGTGCCCCGTATTTGGCATTATCTATACGAGAGTTTATCGCATGATATATAATCCGCTTAAGGCCAAAATAGAGTATACCAAAGAACACACTGAAGGCTATGGCGATAAGGATCTCCTTTGTGGTAAGCTCTAGCGGCGGGGAGACCTCAACAAAGGTCTCCCATAAAAAAATCCTAAACATATCTTTCCTCCTTTATTTTGATTTTGCTAACTTTATGTTCCAGTCCTTTGTATCAGGTACTACCTGCGGATGTTGGTGTTCGTTTCTTTCAGCCCATACCCCATCAGTAACGCGTGGTTTAGCATAACTAAAGGCATTAGCTATTTCGCCTTTAGTTTGTTTCAAGCCATCGAGTAAGAAGTAAGTGAAGAAACCGTTTTTAAGTCTTTTTGACTCAAATGATCTTTCGTTATTTCCACTTGCGCTTATCAAAACCTTCCCCCATCCATCAGATGAAAAGCTGCTTGATTCCTCCAATACTATATCCTTCGAGCCTATCATTTTTTTTGCCTGGTTTTCGCTTATACCATAGGTTTCATCTTCAACGCCCAGGGATTTTGCTCCTTCAGGATTAAGGCCTTTTATGTTCTTGTAAGCGCCGCTGCTATAACAAGTATCAAGTATAGCAACAACCCTTTTAGCCCTTATTCCTTGGAAAAAACCACTAAGCTCTGTTGCGGATATAGATGTAGACCACATTTTGTCTCCTGGTTTTTCAAATACTGTATCGTGAGTTACAATTGGTACATAGCCTTCTTTATCTGGCTTTGTACCATGACTACTTATATATAAGACCACAAGGTCGTCATCTTGGGCCTTGCTTATTATCTCATCCATGGCATTTTTTATATTAGCCCTTGTAGCTTTTTCACCTATTATGAGGGCGACATTATTCTTGGTGAATCCTCCCTTGGCTGAATCAATAAGATATTTATACAGGTCACTTGCATCCTTTTCGGCAAATTCTAATTGTGGCGCTACTCTTTCGTTCTGAAATCTCCCTATGCCGACTACGAGGGCGTATCTGTTTTTGATCGGGCCCGGAGGACCGGCGCTCTTCTTTACGGCTGGGCTTTGGGCCGCTTTTAGCATCATCTCTGAGAGCTTCTTAGACCAGCCTGGTACAACAACATTTTCAGGATCTACGGGTGAAACCCACTTTACGCCTACCGTTGACTGAGCTAGAGAAAAGGCCTTGTCAACCTCTTCCTCGTTTAGATATGAGCCTTTAAGCTGTATCCGTCCTAACCTGTCTATCTCCACAAAGCCATCCCGCACATTATACTTCTTAAACAGGTCATTAATCGTGGCTACGTGATGCGATGTAATTGGCGAGGAAGGATTCGTGGCTAATTGCGCAGCAGGACTTGATGCGGTAGCTGATGGTTGCGAAGGTGTTTCTGGCTGACCATAAGTCATACCTTGCCCTCCAAGCATCCCTAAACCTGTAACAGTTTGTAATGGTATACATTGCATTAGCAATAATGTGATTGAAATAAGGCAGACAATAAGCAGTAAATAACTCTTTTTCATAATAATAAACCTCGTAATTTAAGCTGATGAGGGGGAGCAAGGCTCCGCCCTCTCTTACATGTGACTTAATTCTTAACGCTGACCTCAACCTCGCGCCTATCAGTTTGGTTCTTATATGACACCTCGTAGATGATCTTATATCGTCCCTCTGGCAGCTCTT
The DNA here is from genome assembly GCA_002753395.1 of Nitrospirae bacterium MYbinv3. GTDB lineage: Bacteria > Nitrospirota > Thermodesulfovibrionia > Thermodesulfovibrionales > Magnetobacteriaceae > Magnetobacterium. Next base: position 8,803 of record PEAB01000001.1, read on the forward strand.
TAGGGAGATCGATTGGCCCTTCGATCTTTCTTGTTCCGGGGTCAATCGTCCTTTTCTGGTTGATTGGCTCATTAAGTTTATTAGCATTGCCTTCTTTATCGTAATATACAATGTAAAACGACTCCGTTACGCTTAGATCTTTTGTAGTCTCCGGATCCAAAACATAATATTTCCCTATGAGAGTAATCTGCTTTCCTGGCGCTAGAGTAGAAGGTGAGGCTTTTAACGTCTCAAGTTTCACCAAAGTACCTTTCTTAGGCTCATAGTTGATCGACTTTGCCGTTTCTTTGTAATCTGCAACCTGCGTATTTGCCACATTAAAGTAGTATGCAATACACTTACCCCATGCCAGGGCAAAGGCTGTAGTACCACCAGCAATGGCGCCCTTAACAGCCCCATCCCTGCCTCCAAGTAACCCGCCTACAACCCCGCCTAAAACAGCGCCGCCTACCGTGTTCATGGCTATACACTGATCTTTTGCCGCATTGCGTTCATCATCTGTCATGTTAGGACTTGGCTTTGGCAACATTGTGGTACATGATGTAACGAAGAATGCTGTTATTATTAACAGCGCAACGATGTTATACCTCTTACTGATCTTCACTTATCAATTCTCCTTTATTTAACTTCTGTGTTTAAGCTTTATCTCTACTAAAAAAGACTTGTCTTCATCTAATATCCTAGAAGGGATAACTCCATAGTTTTCCCCGCTATCGTTCTCTAATTTGATATCCTTGCTGTCTGTACGGTCTATGTTACAATTGGTGTTAGATAAAACGGCATAATTTGAACCAACTGCATCCTCCACTACGATATCTTTAGAGCTTGCCATAATTGTCTCCGGTTTACAATTAGGCCTACCCCCTACAGGGAGCTTGTCTGATGCACTGGATATCTGAAAGACTATTGTCTCCGTACCTGGCGGATCGACAATGCGCATGGCACTTTTACTAGGTATTTCTAAAGGGGTATAAGGGCTGACAGGTCCGTTATGCAAATAATTAACATTACCTGTTGGTCCTACGTTATACACAGTCAAGTAGCCTGGCCTATTTACCTGTGCTATTATCCTAATCCTGTCGCCAGTTCTAAACACACGCTTGTCAGAAACTGGCCGAGGGATCCCATCGTCGGAGATGAGCATTACTGTGTACTTTATCCCAATGTGGGGTGCGGATACGGTTTGTATAACATTTTCGTTCCTCTCCCTCACAACCTTTGTTTTTGTAGTCACCGTTGTCTTTTTTCGCCTTTCACCATCCTCTGTCTCTACACTTACTTTATTCTCATTATACTCAAAAAGACCTTTGGCGCCTGTCGGTTCAGCACTGTAAACGCTGATTCCACCTACAAAACACGGCATAACTATTGCAACGGCGCAAATCACCCTATACAATATATTCTTCATATTTTTCCTCCTTAGTTTTTTGGACAACAATTAAATTTGTTTAATTACACAGGATAATAAAATACGTGTATCCTGTTTTTCTATTAACTTAGCTGCTAGTAGGTCATATCCACCCCTCCTTCTTTAGGATTACAACAACGCAAAACACCCGTCGTAAATTATTCGTATGGATTTTTTCTGACTTGTTTTGTGGACAGCAATTAAATGGGTTTATAAATACATTTACCGATTCTATTAACTTAGTTTATCAGTGGGTCATATCCACCTCTTCTTTCTCTGGTTACAGACATTTAAACTGTACCCTCGGTTTTTACCGTATCCTGTCATAACCATAGAAGCTTTTTTTTAGATAAAACAAATCCCATGAGTTTTTATATCATAACTCTGATGCCTATGTCAACACAATTTGGGTGCATAGAAATTAGCGGTTTTTTAGAAATAGAAGGGGAGACTCTGTCTGTTGCCGCATGGGTTAGCAACCCCTCCCCTCAGACCCCTCCGCAAGGGGACTAGTCCCCTTGCGGAGGGGTCTGAGGGGAGGCTCTGCCTCCCCTTCTTTGAAAACCCCCACGACTTTCTTATGCGCCCCCTCCGAACCTGCTCTGGCAATAATTTTAATTTTATGCTACAATCAAAAAGCGGTTAGTAGAAGCGCCTAAAACAACAAAGAAATGACAACGATAGCATGGCAGGACGTACATCAATACTAGAAGTAGAGGGCTTTCCTAAGCTTATTGTTGCCGGAAGGATTATTTTATGATCGACCCGCGTGTTACAGCGATAATAAAAAAGCGATTCAACACTATGAAGGTCCTGTTGATAGACGACATGATGCCTAACATAAAAAACAACGCTATGCTATTGGATGAGTTAGGCTTCCAAAAGAAAAACATAACCTCTGCTTTAAACGGTGCCCAGGCATTTTCAAAGATGATGTTTATCAAGCCAGACCTGATAATAACAGACTGGAACATGCCTATGGTGGATGGCTTTATGTTTGTTAAGAAACTGCGGGAGATCGAGGCTTATAGAGATATACCTATTATTATGGTTACAGCAGAACCTGACAAAAGCATGGAAGAAGTAGAACCATACGTTGACGCATTCCTAAAAAAACCCTATACGATACAATTCCTTGAGGATATGATCTATACTGTTGTTGGGAGAAAAATGCTTAAAGAGCAAAATGCCTGACATCTGTAAAGCAGAGAGTCTCTGAGCGAGATAGGTTGCTCTTTACAATAATAAGTTTGATAAGGACAATTATAGGTCATGAGTGAAAAACAAACCTCTCTGATACAAGAATCGTATAAAAAACAGGAAGAGCTTGAGAAGGAAAACCTTGAGCTAAGACAGATCATTGCCCAACTCAACAAAGAACCACTACAGACAAAAAAAGAGCTTCTCGTTACATCAACCATCGCCAGGGTAACAGAATCGTTATTGAATCCTGAGTTGACCTTTTATGATATAGCAAAGATTGTACAGGAAGAAGCCTCCAGGCTCACGGAGAGCAAACACAGTTTCGTATCAGTTATAGACCAATACACTGGCGATAACTTTGGTATAACCCTCACCGACATGATGGATAAGGAATGCAAGATAGCAAAGGAAAAGCAGCAGACAAAATTTCCAAAGGGCCTTGATGGTTACGCTGCGTTATGGGGGCACTCTTTAAACTCAAAAGAGGGTTTCTATACAAACGCCCCGCAGACACACCCTGTCTTTAGAAACAGTGTCCCGGAAGGGCACGTGCCTATAGAGAGATTCCTGTCTGTTCCGGCAATAAGCAGGGGAAAACTTATAGGACAACTCAACTTTGCCAACTCAGGTAGAGACTACAACGATAACGACCTAAAGGTTGTAACTCAATTAGCGACCATCTATTCCATAGCTGTAGAGCGTAAGTTGATAGAGGATCAGCGAGAGGAACTTAAGAACCACATCCTTTTGTATGCCAACTACCTGGAAAAGACGGTAAGAGAACGAACCCAAAAATTAACTCTGACTAATGAACAACTCACGTCAGAGATCCAAAGACGTGAACAAGTGGAAAGGGACATCATGGCGTCCTTAAAAGATAAAGAGATACTTCTTAAAGAGATCCACCATAGGGTAAAAAACAACCTCCAGATTATCTCAAGTCTGTTGAGTCTTCAATCGGAGACTATAACGGATATGAAGCTGCATGGCATATTTCAGGACAGCCTTAACCGGATACGATCGATGGCGCTGATTCACGAACATCTTTATAAGTCTGCCGACATGTCAAAGCTCGACTTCTCTGAGTACATAGAGAGTATGGCAGGGGAGTTGATTGCCTCATACGGGGCTTATTCTGACACCATCCCCATGCTCAGGCTGGATATAAAGGTTGACTATCTTGACACTGATATAGCAATCCCGTGTGGCCTGATTATCTGCGAGCTTATCTCAAACTCCATGAAGTACGCTTTTCCCGGCAGCCGCAGGGGTGAGATCTGCATCGCTCTGAGCCTTAATACGGATGGCACGTTTATGCTTATTGTCGGCGACAACGGTGTAGGGCTGCCAGAAGACTTTGACTTTAAAAGTACAAAATCGTTAGGATTAATGCTAGTACGTGATCTGATAACCAGAAAACTCAGAGGCTCTATGGAGATAGACAGAAACAGCGGTGCAACATTCAAAATGCTATGGCGAAAATTGCCTTAATTATGGATTTATCGTATCCTCTTAAAAAAGCATGGTAGAGTTTCTTTTGTGGTTTAAAGACATGGATTCCCGCTTTCGCTGGAACGGCAGTAAATGGCGTATATAGCCCCTCTATGTCATTCCTGAGAAAGCAGGAATCCATAAAGTGCAAAACTATAGTCTATTAGTACCTTTGTTCAGGGTGCATAAGAATTTCATGGGGGACAATAAAAATTAATGGGGCCAAGGGGACTGGTCCCCTTGTGGGTGGATCTGAGGGAGGGCAAAGACCTCCATTCTATTCCAAAATCCCCACGACTTTCTTATGCGCCCCTTTGTTCATAAGTTATTGTGTTTTGGAGAGGATTTATGTCACAATAAGAGCCAGTAATATACTTTAGAAGATATGAAGAAATTAATAAATCATGGTTAGTATTTTTAAACCATACCGGTGAGGTATTAAGTGCCGGCAAGTTACTGTATTAGGTATTATAGTTAAGGAGTTGATCGTATATGAATGTTAGAAAACCAGTTATTCTCTGTGTAGATGATGAGCCGCTCAACCTTAAGCTATTGAAGACCCTCCTTTTGTGGAGGAACTATGAAGCAATTGCTGTTGAAGATGGTTACAAGGCACTCGATGCATTGGAAGAACACAAGATAGATGTAGTGCTTTTAGATGTTATGATGCCGGGCATAGACGGTTTTGAGGTTTGCAAGAGGATTAAGGAGGACGAGCGTTACAAGAATATCCCAGTTGTTATGATCACTGCCCTTACTGACTCTGACAGCCGGATAAGGGGTATCGAAGCTGGTGCGGAGGACTTTATCTCCAAGCCGTTTGACAAGGCAGAGGTCGTTGCGCGTATAAAGATGCTCCTTAAGATGAAGTACCTAAATGACAGCCTACTAAGCGCCTATGAAAGCATTAATAACCTGGCCACCTTTGGCGAGGAGATGATCCGTGACTTTGATCCCATTAAATTTGACCTTACTTCAAACGTTGACAACATTGTCAGCAGGATTATAAGACAAAAAGATGATGATTACGAAAAACCCCAGACAGTTATTATCCATACCGTTGGTGATACTGATAACTGGCTCAGATATGATTTCAGACAAGGGGCGTTGGTCAGCACACCAATTGACCCTGACATTGTATGTAGTAAGTGTGTGCATTTAAAGCAAAAGGCTCATATGTTATTTTGTGACGACGTAAGTACCATGAATGAAGCTGACGCCGAGCCTTTTGTTAGGAATTTTGAGAGGATAGGCATAAATGTTCATAATATAATATGGTATCTTGGCGAAAAATTCTGTGTCTTTGCACTAAATTATGCTAAGAAGGTTACAAAGTACGATACGTCTGTCTTGAAAAACCTTGTTATGCAGGGTCTTTTTCTAAGGTCGCTGTCGTTGCAGGTCAAGGAGACACAAAGCGCCTTTGAATACGTTATATATGCACTTGCAAGGGCGGCTGAGGCAAACGATGAGGAAACAGGTAATCACATACTGAGAGTAGGTCACAACTGTGCAGTAATAGCAAAGGCGATGGGCCTGGAGGAGTCTTTTATAGAGAACCTGCGTATTCAAGCCACACTGCACGACGTTGGAAAGATCCACATACATCCCGATATCCTAAGAAAACCAGGCAAACTTACGGATGAGGAGTTCACCATCATGAGGCAGCACACCATCTACGGCAATATGATAATTGGCGATCACAAGCGTCTCAGAATGGCTCGAAACATTGCCCTGACTCACCACGAAAGATGGGACGGCAGTGGCTACCCCAGAGGTCTCAAGGGGGAAGAGATACCGTTAGAAGGGAGAATAATCAATATAGCCGACCAGTACGACGCCTTAAGAAGCCACAGGTCATATAAACCTGCCTTTGATCACAAAACGGCTTGTAAGATTATTACAGAGGGTGATGGCAGGACGAAACCGCAGCACTTCGATCCAGCCGTACTTGTAGCTTTTAAAGAGACGACGTCCCTATTAGAAGAGATATTTCAATGGATTAAGGATTGATTCTCTCATGTTGAAAAGAGTTATGCCTGGAATTAATCATGCTGAGAAGAATCAAGGAGAAACGGGCAGATTTACCCCAATGCGCAGGTCATTTGCACTGCTTTATGCCTCTGTGCTGTTCGTATTCTTATCGTTTGTCGCAAGCGGTATATGGTTTTCCCGCAGTATCAAGGGGTTTAGCGACGCCATAAACCTGGCCGGCTCTGAGAGGATGAGGTCTTTTCAGATAGCGTTTCTTATCAACAGGGCGTCCTACGAGACATCTCCACAGCGAGAAGAGACCCTCGGTCATGTCAAGATGGAGATGGATCGGTTTGAAGAAATCCTCGGCGCCCTTAAATTCGGCAGCCAAAAGTATAACCTGCAGGATGTTACAGACTATGAGATCGACAGAGAACTGGATAGGCTCATCAAAAAATGGGAAGAGGTCTTTAAGCCCCAACTCACTGCTATAATGATCAGCTCCCCCGAGGATAGAAAGACTATTCTGTTAGAATTTGATAAAAAAATACATGACTTTGTTGAAAACGATATTAATAATATCGTCGTGATGTTAGTAGATAAGGCTAACCGCTCGGAGAGAATATTTATTACATGGAGATATACCCTTACTACTATTGGCATACTCTTGATGGGCTCAAACCTCTTTTATGTGAGACGCCGTATACTTAAGCCGATAAGCGTTTTGATACATGATACGGAGGAGATAACAAGAGGCAATTACCAGTTGTCTACCAATGTTCAAACGTCAAATGAACTTATGCTCCTTGCTCAACGTTTCAATACCATGACGGAGGCCATCTCACATTCTTTTAGCAAGATGGAGGAGACGGTTGCAAACAGGACGCACGAGCTGTCTTTCACCAATGCCAGGATGCAGTCGTTCTTTGACAGCGCCCCTGATGCCATTATATCTATAAAGGCAGAGGACAGAAACATCATCCTGTTCAGTAAGGGCGCCGAGAGTATATTCGGTTACAAGGCCGAGGAAGTGCTTGGAAAGAATGTAAATGTCCTCATGCCTGAGCCATATCATTCAAATCACGAGACATTTGTCAGAAACTATCTTGAAACGGGTCTAAAGAAGATTATTGGCAGCATAAAAAGAGTAAAGGCGAGAAGGAAAAGCGGCGATATCTTTGATATTGATGTATCCATAAGCGAGAGCGTAACGCCCACAGGCCGGATATTCAACGGTATCATCCGCGACGTATCTGATAAGGTGAAGGTTGAGAGAGAGATGCAAAAACTCTTTAATGCAATCGAGCAGTCTGCCGAGTCTATTCTCATCACAGACCGTACTGGTACCATAGAGTACATAAACCCCGCCTTTGAGCGGACAACGGGACACAACCGCACCGAGGTTATTGGAAAAAAACCCCGGATCCTCAAGTCAGGTAGACAATCCAAGAGCTTTTATAAGCAGCTGTGGGATACCATCCTGGATGGCAGTGTCTGGCGCGGTGAACTTATCAACAAAAGAAAAAACGGCGAACTATACTATGAGGACGCTATCATCACCCCGATAAAAGATGACAGGGGGGAGGTAACCCACTTTGTAGCTATGAAAAATGACATAACGTCCAGGAAATTAGCAGAGATTGAAGTGGATAAGAAAAAAAGCGAATTAGAGGGAAGGGCGCGTTATGACAAGACGTTTGCCAAAATCTTGGCCTTGTTTAGTTCCACATTTGACCAAAAGCAGGCGCTTCAAAATATGCTCTCTATCCTGTCAGAGGCACTCTCCTTCCCCTGCTCTGCCTTCTATACATACGATGAGTGGACAGGTAAGCTCGTGTATGAGGCATCCTATGGGCTGTCAGGCGCCATAAAGAAAGAATTCGAACTCACCGAGGGGATCGTAGGCCAGTGCGTTATCAACGGCACCGCCATAGAGATTGAAAGCTCAAAGGATTTCCCTCTAGTAATAGAGACGGGCTTATTTACAATAGCGCCGCATGCAATAGTTAGCCAGCCGGTTCTTTATCAGAAGAAGATAATAGGCGTGTTGGTAATTGCATCGATATCACCACTAAACGACTACGACAGGGGGTTTGTGCAGCGCCTTGCAGCAAACATAGGGATATCTCTTCAGAACCTCAGACAGTACAGCGACATGCAGGAGCTCTCAGCCCAGATCAAGATCAGGGGGGATGAGATAGCACAGAAGAATCTACAGCTAGAGGAATCCAACAGATTGAAGTCCGAGTTTTTGGCTAACATGTCACACGAGCTGCGTACACCGCTAAACGCAATTATCGGCTTTTCAGAGGTGCTCAAAGACGGGATTTTAGGTGACCTCACGGAGGAACAAAGGGACTACATCAACGATATCTTTACCAGCGGACAGCACTTGCTGTCATTAATCAACGACATCCTGGATCTGTCTAAGATAGAGGCAGGAAAGATGACCCTGGATCTTGAAAAGGTAACCATGGCCTCTTTGCTTGAAAACAGCCTCTCTATTATCAAGGAAAAGGCGATGGCTCACGGTATAAGGCTTACCCTGGATATACAAGAGGGGATAGGGGATATCTACGTGGATGCCAGAAAAACAAAACAGGTTGTATACAACCTCCTGTCCAATGCCGTCAAATTCACCCCAGATAAGGGAGCAGTGAGTTTAACAGCACGTGTAATATCGGGAAGTGGAGAGAGGTTCTTAGAGATACTGGTTCAGGACACGGGCATCGGGATGTCAGAGGAAGGTATGAAGCGGTTGTTTAGACCCTTTGAGCAAATTGACGGTACCCTTTCGCGCCGGTATGAGGGCACGGGGCTGGGACTGGCTATGGTCAAGCGGCTGGTTGAACTGCACGGAGGCACGGTAAGCGTTGTAAGCCAGGAGGGCAAAGGCAGTTGTTTTACCGTCAGGCTGCCCTATAAAGAGGACAGCAGCATGGATGTCTCAGAGTCCAAGAAGTATGCTGATAGACAAATAGAAATGAAAAACGGTAGTACCTGCAAACGCATAACCGACTCCCTGCTTGTGTTGATCGTAGAAGATGACCAGAAGTCGGTAGAACTCATACGCCCTCAGTTGGAGTCAGAGGGTTACAGTATTATAGTGGCCAGCACTGCTAAGGAGGGCCTTGAGATAGCAGAAATGGAGCAGCCTGACCTCATTACCCTTGATATAATGCTTCCTGATATGAACGGATGGGAATTTCTTGAGAAGATGAAGAATAACGGAAAGACTGCCCATATACCGGTAGTGATTGTCTCGGTGGCTGCTGATGAGAACAAGGGGTTTTCCCTCGGCGCATCCAAGGTGCTTCAAAAGCCGGTTTCAAAGGATGATCTGTTGACGGCAATCAGGCAGACAGGCATCCTGTGCGAGGATAGCAGCAAGCCGCTAAAGATACTCGTAGTGGATGACGACCCCAAGGCGGTGGAGATTGTCTCAAGTTACCTTAAAACTGGAGGCTGTAAGGTACTTCGAGCCTACGGCGGTAAAGAGGCTATTGAGACAGCAAGACGTGAACTGCCCGATCTGCTGGTGCTTGACCTGATGATGCCGGAGGTAACCGGTTTTGACGTAGTACACACACTCAAAAACAACCCTGAAACAGCAAATATAAACATCATTATCCTCACGGCAAAGATCATAACCGACGAGGACCGTAATGAACTCAACAGCAGCGTACTAAGGATTGTGCAAAAAGGCAGCTTTAGCAGAACAGATCTCATCGCTGATGCCAGACGAGCACTGCGCGGCAAGAGGCTTGAACAAGATACGCCCTCAGATAGCCGATTTTCGGACCCTATCGAGGGGGTAGGAGATAGGCCAGCAACTGAGCAGACGTCAGTGGCTAGGCCTAGGGAGAAAGACTATCCAGATAAGGCAGAGCAACCCCCCGCTTCTGGCAACGAAGGACACCTCATCTTAGTCGTTGAGGACAACGCGGCTCAGTCTGAGCTTATAAAGCTCTACCTTGAGTCGGAGGGCTATCGGGTCATGCTTGCTGTAAACGGGCGGCAGGCCCTGGAGTTGATGTCACAGGTCAAACCCGACCTTATCAGTGTTGACCTAATGATGCCGGAGATGGACGGCTTTACCTTTCTTGATGAAAAGGCGTTCCATCCTGACTATGCAGATATCCCCGTTATAGTTGTCTCCTCTATTGCTGAGGGAGCCAAGGGTGCATCCCTTAGCGCCAATGCCTTCTTAAAAAAACCCGTTACAAGGGCAGAAATCCTTGCTCTTGTACAGTCCCTTGCCGGTACGGTTAAGAAAAACGGTAAACTCAAGATATTGCTTATAGATGACGACCCCAAGGCAATAAAGATCATCTCTTCTTATTTTGATGCCAACTCCTATGAAATACTAAAAGAGTACGGTGGCAAGGAGGGCATTTATACAGCAATAGTCAGGAAGCCTGACTTCATCGTTCTCGACCTGATGATGCCAGAGATGAACGGCTTTGAAGTCCTACAGCAGCTCAAACAGAACGAGGCCACAAAAGACATCCCCGTTGTTATCCTGACCGCTAAAGTGCTAACTAAAGAGGAGCGCCAAGAACTCCTCTCTAAGGTGGTAACTATTTTTGAAAAAGGCCAGTCCAACAAGGAGGACTTTCTCAGAAACATAGAGTCTCTACTACATAAAAAAAGTAAGGCTCCTCCTATTTGAATCAGGTGAAGGTTTTTTAATAGATGAAGATATTAGTCATAGAAGATAACCCATTGAACATGAAGTTAGCGTCGGATGTGCTTAGGCGCGAGGGATACGCGGTGCTTCAGGCTACTGACGCCGATCATGGGATCAACATTGCTATACAGGAGCAGCCCGACCTCATCCTTATGGATATACAGCTTCCAGGTATGGATGGTCTCACTGCCACAAGGTTCTTGAAAGGCAGTGAAAATACTAAGCACATAAAGATAATCGCCCTGACCGCCTTTGCCATGAAAGGTGACGAGGAACGGATGATAGAGGCCGGATGCAACGCCTATGTCTCTAAACCCATCCGGTACAAGGAGTTCATCGCCACCGTCAAATCTATCCTAAAGGAATGAGGAGGGAGAAGAAGGAAAAGAATAAAAGGGGGAGCTCTGCTCCCCCTCAGACCCCCTCGCAAGGGGACCAGTCCCCTTGACCCCGTCAACGTCAGGTGTGGGGGGTGTAGATGAAACGGATCTTTTTGTCGGCTGTACGGTAGTGTTTCTATTAATTCAACTTATAATCTTGACAGTGTGTGTTCATTATGCTAGGATAAGACACGATATGAATTATAAAATGAAATATGCTTATGAAGACCTCAGTTCTGAGCAGTTTGAAGAATTGGTTGTGGCTATTTGCCAAAAACTGTTGGGTATAGGAGTGCAGAGTTTCTCAAAAGGACCAGACGGAGGGCGGGATGCTATGTTTCAAGGTACAGCAAACTGTTTCCCAAGTGAAACCGTACACTGGAAAGGAAAAGTGATTATCCAGGCAAAACACACCAACGGCTACAACAAGACGTTTTCGGGGGCTGATTTTCGTAAGATAATTGAAGAAGAACTACCTAGAATTAAGGAATTACGGGATAATAATGAGCTTGACTATTACATGCTCTTCTCAAATAGACGACTTTCAGGCGATATCAACACAGAAATAAGAAGGAACTTATCAAAAGTATCTAATGTTGCTGAGGAGTCTATATATCTTTGCGGTGTTGAGCAAATAAATATTTTTCTTAAGCGCTTCCCAGAAATAGTCAAAATTGCAAAAATTGACCCGGTGGATTCACCGCTGATTGTAAGTCCTGATGACCTTGCAGATATAATAAATGCGCTTGATAAAAATAGTGATACTGTAAATTCTGTCTTAGATGCTCCACCTACACAGCGGGTAGATTATAAAACAAAGAATCGACTTAACGATATGTCACAAGACTATGCCAAAGAACAAAAAAAACGGTATTTGAAAGAAACCAATACCATTGCCAATTTCCTTGCTGCACCAGAAAATCTGGAGCTGCTTAAACAATATAATAGCGTAGTAGAAGAGTTTCAAAACAAGATAATTGCAAACCGTAGGGATTACCAGACTTTCGATGAGATAATTGAGTATTTAATCGATTTACTCTTTGGTCGTGATCCAGACCTAAGAAAAAACAAGCGACTTACAAGGGCAGTGCTGTTTTATATGTATTGGAATTGCGATATAGGGAAAACAGAAGATGTTGAGACCAACTAAGCACTCACATCCTGATAGAACTGTTATCAGCGTTGCGCTACTTATACTTAAACGCCTCAAGAAGCAGCGAGTTGTTGATTTTGACGATCTGCTCAAACATGCAAAAAAATCAGTCAAAGGTGGGAATGTTTTGTTTCTACCTGCCTTGAACTTTCTCTATACCCTTGGATTGATTGAATATCAGCCTAAAACGGACGTCATTGAATACGTAGGTCTACATGAAACTATCTGCCCTTTATTCAAATAAACCTCAGATCTTTGAACCAATTAGCTTTATTTCTAACTTGAATGTTGTACTGGCAGAAATTCGACTGCCTGAAAACAAGCAAAAAAACACCCACAACCTTGGCAAGACTATCCTTGGTCGTTTGATTGACTTCTGTTTTTTGTCAACACCTAAAGAAAGTTTTTTCCTTAAAAAGCATAGGGAGTTTTTCAAAGAGTTTATCTTTTTCATGGAGATCGAGCTGTTCGACAACACGTTTGCAACTGTTAGACGTAGCGTTATTGAACCAACCAAGATAAGTTTTAAGAAACACCTTTATGGAAAACAGGACTTTACGATGCTTTCTGAATCAAGCTGGGACCATCTAAATATACCTATGGATAAAGCCAAAAAATACCTGGACGGTCTCCTTGATCTCAGTTCAATGAAGGAGTGGTCTTATCGTTATGGGTTAGATTATTTATTGAGGTCACAGGAGGATTACAATGATGTCTTTCAGCTCAGGAAATATGTATATAAACAGAGTAGCTGGAAGCCATATCTTGCTCATGTACTTGGATTTAATGATAAACTTATTCAAGAACACTATAACAAAGAAGCACATTTATCAGATAAACGTAAGTCTGAGGAAATCATAAAAAAAGAACTTGCTGATTCGGATGATAATCTCAGCGAAGTCGAGGGTAAGTTGTTTCTTAAACAAAAGGATGTTGAAAAAAAGCAGAAACTACTTGATACCTTTGACTTCCGTGAGCAGGACAAGGAAAAGACTAAACAGCTTGTTGATGAGATCAACGAGTCCATCGCTTCGCTAAATACAGAGCGATATTACTTGATGCAAAACAAGAAAAAGATCGATGCATCACTAAATGAGACTCAGATACTCTTCAACCCTGATGAGGCACAACAGCTATTTGAAGAAGTTGGCTTGTTCTTTCCGGATCAGATAAAACGTGATTTCGTACAACTAATTGAATTCAATAGGGCAATAACTCAAGAGCGCAAAGGATACCTGATTGAAGAACGTAAGGAAATAGACAATCGACTTAAAGATATAAATAACGAACTAAATAATTTGGGTAAACGCAGTTCCGAAATCCTATTGTTTTTAGGTGAATCTGAAGCTTTCAATAAGTACAAACAGCTTTCCAACGATCTGGTCATTTTAAAAACAGACATGGCCTCTCTTGAGCATCATCGCAAGGAACTTCTACGTCTGCAAGAACTACGCAAGGAAATTCGCATACTTGAAAACGAAAAACAACAACTTCAGACACTTATAGAAGAAGATATAGAAAAACAAAACTCAGATAAAAACAGTTTGTTTTATTTCATACGTAGATATTTTAATGAGATAATTGAAGAAATCATTGACAGAGAAGCCCTATTGACAGTAAAAACAAATAAAGAGGGTCATATTGAATTCAAGGCAGATATTTTAGACGACATCGACAATACAACAAGCGCAGACAAGGGGCATACTTATAAGAAACTTCTCTGTATAGCATTTGACATGGCTGTTCTTTTTGCTCACTCTCAAATTAAGTTTTTGCGTTTCGTCTTTCACGATGGCGTTTTCGAGTCCTTCGATGATAGAATAAAAGAGAAATTGCTTTATGAAATTAGAAGATATTCAGACTTTGGAATTCAGCACATTATTACGCTCAACGACTCTGACCTGCCTGCGCATTTCCTACCAGACGAATCGATGTTCGACGATTCTGAGATTATCCTAAAGCTCCACGACGAAGACGAAAGAGGTCGTTTATTTAAGATGCCTACTTGGTAGAGATCACATCCAATACACCACTTTTTAATCCGTGTATAAGCAATACGAAGTATGGAACTTTTTATAAATGCATTTGTCTAAATGAATAGCGACAAGGCTATTGAAACGCAATATGCTGAGGCAGACGAGGGACTTATTGATGCCTTCAAGTCAGGGCAGGAGTCAGCCTTTGACTCTTTGGTGCTAAGATACAAGGACAGGGTGTTTAACATGTGTTACCGTATGATGGGCGATTACGAGGAAGCAAACGATTGTGCACAGGATGCCTTTATTAAGGCATACCGCGCGCTTATGAACTTTAGAGGCGAGTCGTCTTTCTCCACCTGGCTCTATAGGATAGTCATCAACACGTGCAAGAGCAGACTCACCTCCATAAAGTACCTCTTCTTCAAGAGGATGCTCTCAACAAACACAAAAGATGAAAACACCGAGGGGTCCCTTACGTTAGGTGATATACCCGATGAACGCTTTTCACCCTCAAGACCGCTTGAGAAACGACAACAGGACGATACCATCCAGAAGGCAATTAAGACGCTGCCCCTGCAACAGAGAACCGTCGTGATACTGCGCGACGTTGAGGGGCTGTCCTATGAGGAGATTGCCTCGGTAACGGGGCTTAAGCTAGGGACGGTTAAGTCCAAGATAGCCAGGGCAAGGCTTACCCTTAGAGAGAGTCTGAGGGAGAGATTATAGGCGCGGTATTATGAAGGACTGTCATATAGTCAGAGAGCATCTCTCCGCATACATGGACGGCAACGTTGATGGCGTATCCAAAAGACAGGTCGAAGGACACCTGAGTGAATGCAATGATTGTGCGCAACAGTTAAGACTGATGCAGAAGCTCAGCCACAGACTCTCTTCTATGGAGAGGGTCAAGGCCCCAGAGGATTTCCTTGGCAGCCTGAGACAGCGCATAGAACAACCACAACGGCAGGGGTTGACTCCTAATGTGCCCCTTGGGATGGTGGCCCTTGCGGCTGTTGTGGTTATAGCGTTGAGCATCCTGCACAGAGAGCCTCAGATGCGGCACATCTTACAGGACGTCAGGCAGCCAGCCTTAGAAGAGATTGCCCCCCCCAAGGCCAAAGACACGTCCAATGATGTCTCGGTTAAAGCCAAGGCACAACCGCCTGCACCGGCGAGCTTCCCTGATTCTTCGAAGATGGTAAAAGTGCCAGAAGCGCCAGCCAAAAAACAGGCATTAATCCAGAAGAGGGCGGAACTGCCTACCAGCCAACTCGCTGACAAACCTGTCTCTGCCCCGTTACAAGCTACCTCAGAAACGTCTGAGACAGCGCCCGCAGCCCCTGCTCAGTTGAAAGCTCCTGTTGCTGCTCCGCCGATGGAGGCATCCGCAGAGCCTGCTGCTAAGTCTTCTGTACCCGATACTGTACCCGCAGCTCCAAAGGGGTTTGCAGCGCCGGCAGGGAAGCTCAATAGCACAGACGAAATGAAATCAACACAGGAGACTATAAGGCATCAAGAGCGCATCGTGCTGACCGTGTCTATCCCCCCCTCATTTGCACCATCAAAAGTGCTGGGTGACAAAGACTCACTTGTCACGAAAGAGGAAAATATCTCAGTCCCAAGGGCGTTACAAAACGCACCTCAACCGGCACACCCTGATGTCTTTGACCGCATAGCAGCCCTGGTAAGTGAAAATGGAGGCAAGATCGTCTCGGACAAGATTGCCAGTAAGCAACAGTACATAGATGCCGAGATATCGGTTGAGGCTTATGCAGCCCTCTTAAAAGAGCTTCTTCAGATTGCTAACGTGCAAGAGCTTTATGATACAGATAAAGAAGATATTGGTCTACAAAAAGATAGACAAAAGCAGACTAATATCGTGCAATTGCACATAATAATTAAATAAACAAAGGTATAGCGTGAATTTTACAGCAACGGCCTATCTCCTGGCAGTAAACAGGATCTTGATTCAAAATTTCATGCCTAATATGCTATATTAATACAGTCGTTAAAAACATTAAGGATATCAGGAATGGCAATTGAGATAAAAGGCATAACAGTACCGGCTTTACTAGTAAATTTTGATGTATCAATGTCGATTGAAGAGAACATAGAAGAGATCCAAAGAAGGATGTCATCGGCATTTTTTCACAACTCGAAGGTTATAATAAACACAAACGGACAGACCCTGAGCGAGGAGGAAAAAAACAATCTATATAGGATGTTAACCGAGCAGAACGCACATATAGTGGATTTTAAGACGAGTTTTCACTTTGACGGCAGGGAAAAGAAGAAAATAATAGAGCCGTCTAGGGGACAGGAGCCATCTAGCGAAAAACGGTTGCTTTTTACGATAAACAGGACGATCCGGGGAGGTCAGCGGATTACTCACGATGGTGATCTAATGATAATCGGCAATGTAAATCCCGGCGCCTATGTAATTGCCACTGGCAACATTATTGTGTTTGGTGTGCTAAATGGCGTAGCCCACGCGGGTGCAGGCGGGGATGAGGGCGCAGTGGTGATAGCTCTAAGGTTAAAACCGCAGCAGCTTAAGATAGCAGGCATCGTGACAAGACCACCAGATGACGATATTCAGACTCTGTATCCAGAGAAGGCTTTTGTTGAAAACAAGACCATTCAGATAGAGAAAATCTAATCGTAAGGAGATAAATATGACAAAGGTTATCGTAATAACCTCCGGAAAGGGCGGAGTAGGAAAGACAACGATAACTGCAAACCTGGGGACTGCCTTAGCCATGTCAGGGAAGAGGGTGCTAACCATAGACGCCGATATTGGATTAAGAAACCTCGATATGATCTTGGGGATTGAACATCGTATCGTTTATGATGTAGTTGATGTAGTAGAGGGCGTTGTTAAGGTAGAGAAGGCCTTTGTTAAGGACAAGAGAGGTTACCCTCTTTGGCTGTTACCTGCATCGCAGACTAAGAACAAAGAGGCCATCAAGCCAGAACAACTTATCGAGATAGTAGAGAGCGTCTCTGCCAACTTTGACTACATCCTTATCGACTCTCCAGCGGGCATAGAGAGCGGATTCAAAACGGCAGCTATACCGGCGCAGGAGGCCATCGTAGTCGTAAACCCAGAGGTATCCTCCGTTAGAGACGCCGACAGGATAATAGGTCTTCTAGAGTCTATGGAAAAGGAGAGCATCCAGATGATCATAAATAGAATAAAGATTCATCAGGTCAAAAAGGGTGAGATGTTGTCAGTTGGAGATATCGAGGAGATCCTACATATAAAGAAGGTTGGTGTTATACCTGATGATGAAAAGATGGTCGATTGCACAAACAGGGGAGAGCCAATAGTACTTGCAAAAAATAATTCTGTGGCTAAGGCGTTTATGAATGTTGCTGATAGACTTGAGGGGAGAGATATACCATTTAATGAGCTTAACACCTCTCAAGGAATAATAGGGTGGTTTAAAAGGAGGTAACCCGTGGCAATATTTGATTATTTCAGAAAAGGTTCGTCTTCAGATACGGCTAAAGAAAGGCTCACTATGGTGCTTTCTTACGAAAGGCAGGGACTGCCGCCGAATTTTGCAGAACTTTTACAAAAAGACATTGCCTCGGTCTTTTCCAAATACCACCAGTTTGATGTAAAAAACATAGAAGTCCTAATAAGAAAGGTTAACAATGCTGACGAACTGATGATCAGTATTCCACTCAGTAGAAAAGGGAAAGAATTACATTAAAAAATAAGTTGCTCTATTTGAGAAATCCCTTTATAAAAAAAATATTGAAATAGGAGATATACCCGAATGTCCTACATGAGTGAGCCTTATACATTTACCAGAAATAAGGTTGTTTTCGACTATACCGCTGTTTTTTGTAAGACGCACGACGAACTGCTGCAAAGCGAGTTATTTGAAGAGGTGCTAAAACGTTTTGTCAATAGGTTGGAGCACAAAGAGAGTCCTTTGTTTGTGTTTTTTAAAAAGAACGTAGAATTTGCTAAGAATGAAGAGCTCGTTGACTTTCTAATAGATTTATTCAGACTCCTTGTCAGTCATAAGATAGATGAGATTGTTAGGTTTAAGGCTGAATATCTCGCTGTTCTGTCAGACATTGAGAATATGCTTGAGTCAATCGAGGAACTCTATAACTTCTGGCGGCGGTTTGAGAGATTTTTGTATATGGAGGCACCTAAACGCTCCCATTATACCAAACAGAGCGTTCATCACGAGCAGTTTATACAGTCAAACGTGGATTTAAAAAAGATGGTAATTGGCACTTACAGACACATCCGCGAGAACCTGACGGGTAAAAACCCACGTACCTATAGACAACTGCCAGCTGGCGTTAATATGGGAATGCTCCTTGAGTCCATAGAATGGGACTGCCCTGATTATCTATCATCCATAAAGAATACACCTTTTGTAAGACTTACCTTAATGGAGGCCCCCCTTATCCTCTATCCAACGATGACTAAGCGCAAGGGGGCGTTTCAGGAAATACAACAACTGTATGACGAAATGCTCCAAATACAAGCCAATCAATTCATTGTGTTTCCAGCCAAGGTTGGCGAACTGCTCGCATTTATTTACTTCCATTTTGACTTTATATCGCAGGGCTTGTCCTTATGCAATCTCTTTGAGATAGCCGAGTATGAGGAGATAGACGGCAAGAGACCTGATATTATCCTCCTGTTTGGCGTTGATAACATAAGATATCCTGCCAACACGGTCTTCCTTGATGACGATAAGAACACTCTTATGATTGGGTTTGCACGTCATGCAGAGGAGATGGATTACTTTGGATACTTCAAGAAGTTCGCACTCACCATGCACAATCTTGTAATGATGAAGAGAAACAGGCTCCCTGTTCATGGCGCGATGTTTCATCTAAAGCTCAAGAATGGGTCAACTGCCTCTGTAGTCATAGTTGGAGACAGCGGGGCGGGAAAATCTGAGACCCTTGAGGCCTTCAGGGCACACTGTGAGGATTATGTCAACGATATAAAGATCATCTTTGACGACATGGGATGTTTGAGAATAAACGCTACCCATACCCAGATTGTTGGTTTTGGCACAGAGATTGGGGCTTTTGTAAGATTAGATGATCTCCAGCCCGGCTATGCCTATGAGGAGATCGACAGAAGTATATTTATGAACCCAGATAAAACCAACGCAAGACTGATAATCCCCGTAACAACGTATCAAAACATCGTCAAGGGCTTTAAGGTAGACTTGGTTTTGTATGCCAATAACTACGAAAATGTCTCTGATGATAACAATATCATAGATTTCTTTGACAACGCTAAAGACGCCATTGACGTATTTAGAAGCGGGCAGCGCCTGGCAAAAGGCACCACTGATGAGAAGGGGATCGTTCGCACCTATTTTGCAAACCCGTTTGGCCCCCCGCAGCGCAAAGACGCCCACGAAGAACTTGCCAGACTCTACTTCGACAGTTTCTTTGAACTGGGGATAAAGGTAGGTCAGATAAGGACAAGGCTAGGCATCGAAGGGTTTGAACAAGAAGGCCCAAAAGCAGCAGCACTAGCGTTAATTGATGTCATAAAGGGTCTTAAATAGAGAAAAGAAGGGAGAGTTTTCCTCTCCCTCCCTCTCCATTCTAAATTATTTATCCCACAATGATTTATGCACCAGCTGTTTTGTCTTTACCCTTATAGATAGAAAGTCTGTTGAAACCTTGCTGCTAAGCACCATCTGTATCACCAAGTGTTGGAAGATGACTCAATTAAATCGATAGTTTTGCACCTTCTGGATTCCTGCTTACTCAAGAATGCCCCCTGCTCAGGTCAGGGGCAGGCATAGAACAGCCAAAAATGCTACTTGCTGTCATTCCCGCGAAAGCGGGAATCTATTTTCAAGAGCTACATAAAATGCTGGTTTACAAAAAAGTGCAAAAGTATAGTTAAATGTTAAGAGAGACATTACATAATGTTAAGATAGAATTAGAAGTAAGTGTGTATCGACAAATTTAAGTAATTATAAGTACGTGTTTTATCTATAGTATATAGTAAGGTTACAAATATTGGTTTCTGGCATGAAATGTGTAACATCATTGTAAATATTAAGAGTGGAGGCATAAACATGAAAACGCCAGATGAGATAAACACAGAAAGCAAAGAGTGTAACGATGCATTAGATGATCTGGCCAGAAAGGTTTCTATAATGGAGGAAATAGCAAGATATAATCTCCTTATTCTGATGTCTGGCATAGAAGAGGCAGAAACCAAAGGATATGAAAGTGCCATAAAAGTTATGGTGAAGGAACTACATAAACTAGCACAGTGGAGCACTGCCGCCTTTGACAATAAAGAAAACAACTTAAAAACCTTGCTTAGCCAAAACCACTTCGTCAAACGCCACACAAATTAACAATTTGTAAAGCTCTAAGAAGGGAGGACAAGACCCCCTCCCTTAAGTATACTAAACTAAATGGAGTTTGCAAAAAGATTTTGACCTTGACATTCAATAACATGAAAATGTCATTCCTGCGAAAGCAGTAATCTATGCGTATTGACGGGATTACGGAGTGGATTGCCGCTTACGCGGGAACGACAAGATTCTTGCAAACCTGACTTATCTTGGTATAAATAAAGTTCTATGTGACAGATATTTGCACTAAACTGTCACCGTATTAATCAAGCGCGCCTGAAGGGACTCGAACCCCTCACCCACTGCTTAGAAGGCAGTTGCTCTATCCTACTGAGCTACAGGCGCTTCGTTACATAAAACCTGAGTTGATATGGTCGGGGCAAGAGGATTTGAACCTCCGACCCCCTGCTCCCAAGGCAGGTGCGCTATCCAGGCTGCGCTATGCCCCGACTCAACTACTATGCTTACCTAGCTACTTAGTATACTATATCCACTAAGCAAATGTCAAACACTCTTTGTTTCAGGGGTGCATAAGAAAGTCGTGGGTTTTGTCAAAGAAGGGGAGGTTCTGCCTCCCCTCAGACCCTTCCGCAAGGGGACCAGTCCCCTTGACCCCATTAGAATATATCATTGTTCCCATGAATTTCTTATGCACTCATCTGACAATTACCCCTTGCAGATTATTGTTAGTGGTTTCTGGTAAAATAATATTAATCGTTTGGTGAGAACAAATAGAGACTAAAGGAGGAAAAAAAAACTATGTGCATGGATCATACCTTTAAGTGTAGTTGTGGTAAGTATGAGGTTAGTATGACCTTTAAGAATGAAATCCTGCCGCCGGAGACACTGACCGCCCTGTACTGCCCAAGTTGCTCGGTTGGCGTGAGTTTTAATCCCGATAATATGGTAAGAGACAATAACTGGATTATAGAATACGACATGGAGATAGCCCGCTTGATGTCCAATAGTATGCCGGTTGAGCACCTGAGACGACTCAACCCTGATGTTATCTTTGTCGAGGACTACTGTTCATGGAGAGGTATCTATCCTGGCGACCACGTAGACAGCATCAAGGAAAAAGAGTCTATAGTTTCCCTTGCAAAGATTAATCCGAGGAAATACATAGAGGAGATCAAGGATTGGGCAAACAAACGCACCGAGCGACTGAGGCAAGAGGGATGGAGAAAGGCACATGAGCGTGTCGCAGTTTAAAGAAAAGCCTGCTTGCAGCGTAAAAGTACCCGTGCCAGAGATGATTGCCTGCTCCGGCTGCGGATACGAAAACGAGGTCTGGAACGACGAGGAACAACCGGTATGCGTTAAGTGCGGGGCATCTTTAAAGGCAACACGTACCTCGTAGAACAACGATAAGGAGGTGAGACATATGGGTTGTACATGCGGCTGCGGAGCAGGGATAAGCCCTGCTTTAGAGATAGTTCGATGCCCACGGTGCGGGTACGAAAATGAGGTCTGGAGCGACGACGAACAACCAGCCTGCATTATATGCAAGGGGTTTCTTATACAAGGGGTTTCTAAAAGTGACCAATGTCACGTATAATATCTAAGAGAGGCAGAACGAATTATGATTACCATAGAAATAAAACCTGATATCTTTTGGGTAGGCGCTATTGATTGGGCGATGCGTGACTTTCATGGTATAGCCACACCCACAGGCACCACGTACAACAACTACCTGATAGTTGATGATACGGTAACCCTTGTTGATACAGTTAAGCACGATTTCTTAGACGTTGGCATCAGCAACATCAAGGGATTGATTGACCCTAAAAGGATCAAAAACATAGTCATCAATCACATTGAAGACGATCACATGGGGGCGCTTGAGAGCTATGTCAACCTGATAGGCCCTGAAAACGTCACCATCTACGCCTCGGCAAAGGGCAAAGAGGGGATGAGCAAGTTCTTCGACACATCGAGGTGGAACATCAAGGCTGTAAAGACCGGCGACGAGCTTAAGATAGGCAAATACACCCTTTTGTTTATCGAGACCCCGATGCTCCACTGGCCTGACTCGATGATGACCTACGTGAAGGAGGCAAAGCTCCTCATCTCTCAGGACGCCTTTGGACAACACATAGCTACCACCGCACGGTTTGACGATGAGGTCTTAGGTCCCTGCCTAAACGAGCTTGACGAGGTACTTATCGACTACTACGCCAACATCCTTATGCCCTTTAGCAAGCTCATAAAGGCCAAGATAGAACAGATACAGAAGATGGGACTGGAGATCGACATGATCGCCCCAGACCACGGCGTTATATGGCGGAAGTACCCTGAAAAGCCTTTGAAGATGTACATGGACATGGCCAACAGCAAGGCGCTACTTAGGGTTACCATCATCTACGACACCATGTGGAAGAACACGGAGCAGATGACCCTGCCCATCATGCAAGGGATCAGACAGGAGGGTGTGGACTGTAAGGTCGTAAAACTAACGACGACACCCATTAGCGTGGCAATCACAGAGTTCTGGAAGTCAAGGGCCTGCCTGATTGGGTCATCAACCCTGAACAACCTCGCGTTACCATCGGTTGCAAAGTTTATGTACTTCCTCTTAGGTCTTAGGCCAAAGGACAGGCTTATGGGGGCCTATGGCAGCTTTGGATGGGGCGGAGGCGCCGTTAAATGGCTATACGATATGTTTGAAACAATGAAACTGCCAACAATCAAGCCTGGTGTACAGATACAGTACCACCCGTCTTTGGATGACGTAAAGACGTGTTTTGAGTTTGGCCGGAACTTTGCCAGAGAGGTAAAGCAATATAATAAGGGATTTGAGTAAAGAGACGATCCCTGCCTAAAGGAGGTTTAATATTTTATGTATAGGTGTACAGTGTGCGGTTGGGTATATGATGAATCAAAAGAGGGGACGCGTTTTAACGATCTACCAGACGACTACACATGCCCTGTCTGTAATGCCCCAAAAGAAGCCTTTGAAGAGGTTTAATGTTTTAAGATTTAAGGAGGTAGCATGATGTCAGAGAAAAGCCTGTTTTGTGGAATGAATAGACCTGCTGACCCAAACAACCTTACTGACCCGGAGAAGAAACACATGCCGGTGATAGATTGCCCTGATGCAGTAAAGGCAGGCGAACCGTTTAAGGTAAACATCAAGGTAGGGGAGATACCCCACGTCATGGACGAAGGCCACCACATCCAGTGGATAGATGTATATTTCGGTCAAAATTTCAACGTCAGGATAGACCTGACACCCGTGTTTACCAAACCCGAGGTCACCGTGACACTCCTAAAGAGCGGCAAGCATAGGACTACAACACTGCGGGTTGTGGAAAGGTGCAACCTGCACGGTCAGTGGGAAGCAACGAAAGAGATTACCATTAACGAATAAACTATAGTGCGGGGCCTTGCCCCCTTATTTCTACTGCAAAGCATATCCCCGGCAAAAATCGGGAAAAGGAGGGGTTAGATGTCTGAAGATGTAGATTTGGATGATGATTTTGATGTATGTTGTGGGTTGAAAGTTGGCCAGAAGGTACCGGATTTCACTATGGAGACCTATGAGTCGGCAACAGGACAGTTCGGAGAGTTTTCCTTGAAGGCCCTCAAAGAGGCCGGCAAGTGGACAGTCTTGGTGTTTTATCCGGCCGACTTTACCTTTGTCTGTGCCACAGAGTTTGAGGCACTGGCCGAGCGCTATGAGGAATTTAAGAAGCTGGGTGCCGAGGTCATAACAGTCAGCACGGATACCAAGTTTGTACACCTCGCATGGCAGAGAGATGAGAAGTCCCTGGCCAAGGTAAAGTTTGTCATGGGGGCTGATCAAACAGCCTTTGTATCGAGGCTCTTTGGCGTATACAACGAGTCTAACGGACTTGACGTCAGAGGCACGTTCATTATAAGCCCCGACTCAACACTCCTAAACTCAGAGGTGAACTTCTACAATCTAGGCAGAAACTTTGACGAGGTGCTTAGAAAGCTCAAGGCCAATACCTACCTGTCACAGCACGGTGAGGAGGCCTGTCCAGCCAAATGGCAAAATGAAGGCGACAAGACCCTTAAACCATCTGCTGGCCTCGTTGGAAAGGTCTTTGAGGCCCTGCACTAAAAGTTCAAATATCTAAGTTGATGCGTGCATAAGGAAAGCATGGGGAACAAGAATGTTTACGGGGTCAAGGGGTCTTCTTTGTGCCAGGGGTGGCTCACCCCTCCCCTTGTGGGTAGGTCTGAGGGAGGGGGTTGCGAACCCCTGCGGTAGAGGCAAAGCCCTCCCTTCTATCTTTTTTTGCACCCAGTTGATGAAATGACTAAAGTAAAAACGGAGGATAACGATATGGGCGTTGGGAAGACTGGTGAAAACTACAGGTGTAACGAGTGCGGCAACGAGGTAACTGTAACGAAGGTTGGCGGCGGGACGCTGGTGTGCTGCGGCGCTCCAATGGAGCTGATAAAGTGAGGTTTGTTGCATTTCAGTCTAGTCCTAGGGCTGGTGGAAACACTGAGATCCTGCTAAATGAGGCCATACGGGCAGTAAAAGATGCGGGAGAGGAGATAACCATCTTCAAACCGCATCTTATGAACGTTGCCCCGTGCAGCAACTGCGGCGGCTGCGACCAGACTGGTCAGTGCGTCATCAACGACGACATGGAAGAGGTGTACAAGGCTATCTATGAGGGCAGTCGATTTATACTGGCCAGCCCTGTATTCTTCTTTGGGCTGCCGGCACAGGTAAAGGCCGTCATCGACAGGTGTCAGGCATTGTGGTGTAAGAAATACCTCTTGAACCAGCCAATCAAGGACGACGAGCACATCAGGGAGGGGCTTGTGATACTAGTTGGCGGGATGAAGAAAGAGATCGGGTTTAAATGTGCTGAGGCCACGGCAACCGCATTCTTTAGAACTATAAGCGTTGGCCGCCATCAGAGCCTGTTCTTCCCTGGGATTGACGCTAAGGGGGCCATAAGAGAACACCCTACTGCGTTAAACGACGTCTATACAGCCGCTGTAAAATTAATAGGGAGATAAGATATGGAGAAGAAAAACGTTGTTCTCTTAGCCTTAAGCACCTGTCCTGCTTGCAAGAAGACAAAGGAGTTCCTTAATAAAAATAATATAGAATACTTACTTGTAGAGCTTGACCTGCTTGATATCAACTCCAGGGACAGCGTGTTAGTCGAGGTAAAGCGGTTTAACCCGCGGGAGACCTTTCCCACGCTCGTCATAAACAAAGGGGAAAGGGTCATTGTCGGCTATGACGAGCCGGCGCTTGAAATCGAATTTGGAGGGCAATAGGATGGCAGCATTACCATCGAGATACCAGAAACTCAAGGACAAGCACGGGGCGTTCATAAACGCCGTCGAGCAACTGGGTACCGTTGTAAAGAACGAGGGGCCTTTAGATAATAAAACTGCGCTGCTGATCCAATTAGCAGGAGCGGCCGCTATACGCTCGGAAGGCTCGGTTCACAGTCACGTAAAAAGGGCGCTGGAGGCAGGCGCTACGAAAGAAGAGATCTCCCACGCTGTTATCCTTTTGGCAAGCGTTATGGGATTTCCACAAGTGGCTGCTGCATTGTCCTGGATAGAGGATGTATTTGAAACTCAACAGGGGGAATGAGAAGAAGACGTAATAGTTCAGTATACGATTGAAGCATTGTGCATAAACATGCGATATAATGGGGTCAAGGGGACTTCTTTGTGCCAGGGGTGGCTCCCCCCTCCCCTTGTAGGTGGGTCTGAGGGAGGGGGTTGCGAACCCCTGCGGCAGAGGCAAAGCCCTCCATTCTTAATGCATACGGGTGAACTATTACAAAAAGACGTGTTGCTATAACCGGCATTGGTGCAGTAACGCCCCTTGGGGGTAGTTTTAGACAATCGTGGGAGGGATTACTCGGCAGCAGAAGCGGATTGAGCATCGTAGATGGCCGGGTTGCCGGCAAGATAAAGGACTTTCAGTGTCAGAGATATCTCTCAGAAAGGCAGCAAAGACGTCTTGACCCGTTTGTTCACTACGCCGTTGCCGCAGCCTCAATGGCGATTGAGGACAGCCTGCTGGATAGAGACCAGCTCAAAGGCTACGCCATCATAATCGGGACAAGCAGGGCGGGGATAACACACCTGAGCGAGGCGCTAAAGAATATCAACAGCACACACCGCGGAACAATCACTACAGACGCTGCTAAACGGGTGTCGAGTTACCTAATGTCAGCCACAACGGCTGGTATGGCGGCCTCCTATCTCTCTCAGTTGTTTGGCACACGGGGTTATTCCCTTGGCATTTCAAACGCCTGTGCCTCAGGAGCTAATGCCGTTGGCGAGGCATTCCGCCTGATAGCGGATGGCTATGCAGATGTGGCAATATGCGGTGGCACTGAAGCGCCGTTGTGTGATGTGTGCTTTATGGGTTATGAGGCGTGCAGGGCAATGTCACGTAGCAGCTTGGCACGCAGCAGTATGCAAGGGGATGCCCTTTCAGCATCCAGACCGTTTGACCTCAAGAGAGACGGTTTTGTACTATCTGAAGGGGCGGCAGTCTTGGTCCTTGAGGAGTACAATAGGGCGCACAGACGTAGTGCCAGGATATATGCCGAGATAGCAGCTTATGCAAACAACTCGGATGGATACGACCAGGTAAGGCCCCACAGCGCTGGACAGGCAAGGGCCATGTTGGATGCCATAAGCAGCGCCGGCCTGAGCGCCAATGATGTTGATCACGTCAACGCCCACGGCAGTTCAACCCAGTTGGGCGATATCTCTGAAGCAGCGGCCATAAAAGAGGTGTTTAGGGAAAGATTGGCGGAACTGCCCGTAACGGCCAACAAGTCATCAACCGGCCACATGCTTGCCGCCTCCGGGGCGTTTGAGTTAGCCGTATCGGCCATGACCATTGGGGAAGGCATCATCCCGCCTACGATAAACGTCAATGAGATAGACCCTGAGTGCCCTATAAACCTTGTCAGTGATTATGTTAAGATACCGGTTAAGACGGTTCTGTCTAATTCGTTTGGCTTTGGAGGGGTTAACGCAGTTATGATACTAAAAAAATGTGAGGACGGCGAATGAGTTTAGTGCAACGCATACAGGTTAGAGATGCAAGGGTGGGCATAATAGGTCTTGGTTATGTGGGGTTACCACTGCTTATTGAGTTTTTAAAAGCAGGTTTTAACGTTACAGGCTTCGATACTGACCAGAGAAAGGTGAGTCTATTAAGAGAAGGAAAGAGCTATATAAAACACATCGACAGCAGCCGCATTGAGCAGCACGTAAACAGGCAGTTCTTCCCGACAAACGACTTCTCAATGCTTTCTGGGATGGACTGTATAATCATCTGCGTCCCTACACCTCTGAATAAGCACCGAGAGCCAGATCTAACGTTTGTCTTTGATTCTACCAAGGTCATAGCCAGGTACCTCAAAAGAGGGCAGCTGGTAGTGTTAGAATCTACCACCTATCCGGGTACAACCAGCGAAGACATGAAGGCTATATTAGATGAGACTGGGCTTGTGCCAGGAGTGGATTACTACCTGGCCTACTCGGCAGAACGTGAGGACCCCAATAATACTAATTACTCTACATCTACCATCCCAAAGGTGGTAAGCGGTCATACCCCTGATTGCCTGAACGTTGTCAAGACCCTCTATGACACAATAATATCCAGGACGGTACCCGTGTCCTCAACAAAGGTAGCCGAGGCCGCCAAGCTCCTTGAAAACATCTATCGAGCCGTCAACATCGCCCTGGTTAATGAGATGAAGATGCTCTTTGACGCCATGGACATAGACATTTGGGAGGTAATAGAGACGGCAAAGACCAAACCATTTGGGTTTCAGGCCTTCTACCCAGGCCCCGGTCTAGGAGGGCATTGTATCCCCATAGACCCCTTTTATCTAACCTGGAAGGCCAAGCAGTACGAAATCCCAACCAGGTTTATTGAGCTAGCAGGGGAGATCAACACCCACATGCCCTTCTACGTAGTTGAGAAGGTCAAAGATGCACTTAACGTCTTAAAAAAATCTTTAAACGGCTCAAAGATACTTGTTCTGGGTGTTGCCTACAAGAAAGACGTAGACGACCAGAGGGAATCACCCGCACTGAAGATCATACAGTTGCTCATAAAGAACGGGGCACAGGTGTGCTACAACGACCCCCACGTCAGTGTCTGTCAAGGTCATCGACACTATCCCGATATAGATATGACAAGCGTTGAACTATCAGCCGATCTGCTAAGTAAAGTAGACCTGGCGCTCCTGATAACTGACCACAACGCCTTCGATTATACCTTCATTGAGGAACATGCAAGGTGTATCGTTGATACACGGGACGCCTTTAGACGAAATAACATAAGGAGTGAAAAAGTTTACAGGGCATGAATAAAATATTAGTAACCGGAGCAGCCGGTTTTATTGGCTTTCATCTGTGTACGAGATTGCTTGAGATGGAAAGAACCGTTGTTGGCATAGATTGTCTAAACGACTACTATGATGTTAACCTAAAGCTAAACAGACTCAAGCAGATAGATGGGGCCACAAACTTCAAGTTTGTAAAAATGGACATAGCTGATAGGGACACTATGCAATTGTTATTTCAAGAGGAAAACTTTGACTGTGTTGTAAACCTCGCCGCTCAGGCTGGCGTCAGGTATTCACTGATAAATCCCCATGCCTATATACAGAGCAATATCAACGGCTTCTTAAACATCCTTGAAGGCTGCAGATTCAACAAGGTCAAGCACCTTGTCTTTGCCTCATCTAGTTCCGTCTATGGGGCAAATAAGGAAAAACCCTTTAGCGTCGACCACAATGTAGACCATCCAGTATCTCTGTATGCCGCTACAAAAAAGTCTAACGAATTGATGGCCCACACGTACGCAAGTCTGTACAGTATCCCCAGTACCGGCCTTAGATTCTTTACAGTCTATGGTCCGTGGGGGCGGCCGGATATGGCGCTTTTTCTTTTCACTGATGCAATCATCAAAGACAGACCTATAGACGTCTTTAACTATGGAAAGATGGTAAGAGACTTCACATACATAGATGACATAGTAGAAGGGGTTGTCAGGATAATCGACAGGGTTGCCCAGCCAGATCCAAACTGGAATGGCAGCGCAGCATCCAGCTTTGCCCCCTACAGGCTATACAACATCGGCAATAACACACCGGTTGCCCTGATGCGCTTCATAGAGTGCATAGAGGATGCCCTCGGCAAAAAGGCCAAAAAGAACTTCCTGCAGATGCAGGCTGGCGATGTTGAGGAGACATACGCCGATATCTCCGGCCTGGAGAGAGACGTCGCCTTCAAACCATCAACCCCCATAGAAACCGGTATAAAAGCCTTCATCAACTGGTATACTCAATACTACAAATAAAAGGGGAGGGGTGAGCCATAATGCTGTTGACTTAAGGATGTAAAGATGCAAAAAAATAGAGAGGGCTTTGCCCTCCCTAGACCCTCCCACAAGGGGACTCGCCCCTTTGACCCCGTAAATGTCAGGCGTGGCTGCTAAAGATGTTACTTGCTATACATCAATAATGCTTAAGTCAACAGCATTAGGGGTGAGCCACCCCTGGCACAAAGAAGTCCCCTTGTTCCCATGTTTTGCTTATGCCCTTTATATTTTTTGCTTCATTGACACAATTTGCCGGATTTTGTTAGCCTATAGATATAAATGTCAAGAAAGGCTGAAAGACGAAAGCAAAGAAGACGGGATGTAAGATTAATTGCAGAGGAGACAGACAAATTCGTCATTGCGGACGTTACTCCACAGATGAAGGAGGCGCTGACGATGGTGTCTAAGTCAAATCTGACGCCTGAGTGCCTGGAGTCATTAGTGGCGATGTCGGAAAGGAATGCGGAGTTCCTGGATGCCATTGAGAAATTAGGCCCAGAGGGTATGCTCGTTATGTGTCAGTTGGCTAAGGATGACAACTACGTCTTGACAACCAAGATAACACTCCTTGAGATATTAAACCGGCTTGGCAGAAAGGACTTTATTCACAGGATTCTGCATAAGCTTGGTGCTGTCATCCAGGCAATTCTCAATCTAAAAGAACTGCTTACATATTAAGTTATTAGTTTTACAGTAAACATAGGGATTGTCTGAACTAGGATTACACGGATTAAAGGATTTACAGGAAAAAGATTTTAATTAATCATGGTAATCCCTTAATCTGTTAAATAGTGGTTCAGATATTTTTTATGGCAACCATATGGAATATGATATTGTCAAATTAGTTATGGAGGAAGGATGGAAAAAACAAAGATAACCCTTGATGAAAACGATATACCAAGGCAATGGTATAACATATCAGCGGATATGCCAACACCCTTAAGACCGCCGCTAAACCCTAAAACGCTAAAACCAATAACACCTGATGAACTATCTGCCATATTTCCCATGTCTATTATAGAACAGGAGGTGTCTACTCAACGGTGGATAGATATACCTGAGGAGATTATCAACATCTATACGCTGTGGAGGCCGTCGCCCCTTTACAGGGCACACAGGCTCGAAAGGGCGCTCTCAACACCCTCCAAGATATACTATAAGTACGAGGGGGTTAGCCCAGCCGGCAGCCATAAGACCAACACCTCCATTGCTCAGGCTTACTACAATAAACAAGCAGGGATAAAGAGGATTGCCACCGAGACGGGGGCAGGTCAATGGGGCTCGGCCTTGGCTCTTGCAGGTTCCTTCTTTGGCCTGGACATCACGGTGTATATGGTCAAGGTCAGCTTTAATCAGAAGCCCTATAGGAGAATCCAAATGGAATCGTGGGGGGCCAAGGTAATTCCCAGCCCAAGCGATACCACAAACTCAGGAAGGGCAATACTGCAAAAGGACCCCGACAACAACGGAAGCCTAGGAATTGCCATATCCGAGGCCATAGAGGTTGCCGCAACCAATAAGGATACCAACTACTCGCTTGGCTCCGTCCTCAATCACGTGCTCTTGCATCAAACCGTTATTGGGCTTGAGTGTAAGAAGCAGCTTGAGCTTGTAAATGACTATCCTGATGTTGTGATAGGCTGCTGTGGCGGGGGCAGCAACTTAGGGGGAGTCAGCTTCCCGTTTTTATATGATAAGATAAACGGAAAGGCCTTGAGGGTTATAGCGGTTGAACCGGAATCCTGTCCCACACTCACAAAGGGTGAGTTCAGATACGACTTTGGCGACACCGCAGGACTGACGCCGCTTCTGATGCTACACACGTTGGGACACGACTTCATCCCGCCCGCAATCCACGCAGGCGGTTTAAGGTATCACGCCGACGCCCCGCAGGTCTGCCAGCTCGTACAGGATGGCCTGATTGAGGCACGCGCCTATGGTCAGTTGTCGGTGTTTGAGGCAGCGCTGCTCTTTGCCAAGACCGAGGGTATAATCCCAGCGCCAGAGAGCTCCCACGCTATAAGGTGCGCTATAGATGAGGCCCTCATCAGCAAGGAAGAGGGTAAGGCCAAAACCATCCTCTTCAACCTAAGCGGCCATGGAAACCTGGACATGATGGCCTACGCAAGCTACCTCGAAGGCAAGATAAAGGACTACGAATACCCCGATGGGTTGATAAAAGAATCTCTATCAAAACTGCCTGTTATATCCTAATATTTGGAGTCTATCCGATTTACGGGGTCAAGAGGACTGGTCCCCTTGTAGTGGGGTCTGAGGGGGGGCAAAGCCCCCCCTTCTACTCCTTACTCTTACCTTCCCAGTAATGGAAGTTATCGTAGACAGCGCCGAAGCTGGGCAGCGTCTTGACCAGTTCCTGACAATCAGGACATCCAAGAGTCGATCGCAGTTAGAGTGCGCTATCAAGGATGGTCTGATAAAGGTCAATGGTTCCGTTAAAAAGCAGGGTTATAGAGTAAAGGCCAATGATGTCATAGGATTAATCCTTCAGCCAGAGCCAACGCAGCAGTTACACCCGCAGGATTTACCCCTTGATGTCGTTTATCAGGATGACAGCTTGATTGTGGTTGACAAGCCTCCCGACATGGTCATGTATCCGGGTGCTGGCCACTCCGAGGGTAGTCTCATAAACGGTATAGCAAATCGGGTACAACACCTGGCGACTGTGGGGGGGCCTTTAAGGCCCGGTATCGTGCACAGGATTGATAGGGATACCTCTGGCCTGGTGGTCGTTGCCCTCGATGACGCTGCATACTACGGGCTGGTTGCGCAGTTCAAGGACAGATCGATCAAGCGGAGATACAAGACCATCCTCTACGGTAAACTTAACAAGACCGAGGGTGAGATAGACCTGCCCATTGGGCGCAGCGATGCAGACAGGAAAAAGATGTCCACGCATACGAGGCGTCCTAAGTCTGCCATAACGAGGTGGCGTCTCATTGAGGAGCTGCGTTGTGCCTCCCTTGTGGAGGCGGCACTGTCAACGGGTAGGACCCATCAGATAAGGGTTCACTTTGCGGCCATTGGGCACCCCGTCCTTGGGGATAGCACCTACGGCCGGAAGACCTCAATAGAGATGGGCAGCCGGATCGTACACATAAAACGTCAGATGCTCCATGCAGGCGTACTAGGCCTTGTGCATCCGGTTACGGGACAGTACATGGAGTTTAAGAGTCCCCCTCCCGCTGATATGGTTGAGGTAATAGACCTGTTAAAGCTGCTATAATATAGTTAGTATGAAGCAGAGGGTTACGAGAAAGAAGTTAGCTACTGACATCAGGCCGTCAGACACCAGGCCCAAGACGATGCCTTGCATAAACCGTGATTGCAAGCTGAGGGTTAAGGGCTGTATGGGGTTTGAGGGCTGTCCCGGCTATAAAACTATAGCCAAGGAGTAAAGAGGTGTCAGACGATTACATAATGCAGGACATTGCTGCATTAGCTGAGAGGGTGGTTGAGGCGGCCTCTAAGAGGTGCAAGACCATCGCCGTTGCGGAGTCGTGCACTGGGGGTATGATTGCGGCTGCGATTACCTCAGTAGCTGGTAGCTCAAGGGTGTTTTTAGGCGGTGTGGTGTCATACAGTAATGAATTAAAGGAGCTGTTTTTAAATGTTTCACGTGAAACGCTTATATCTCATGGAGCGGTCAGCCCACAAACCGCATTACAGATGGTCAGAGGCATAGCGTCAAGGACAAATGCAGATCTCGCCGTAGCGGTAACGGGCATAGCTGGCCCCTCTGGCGGGACGATTGATAAACCTGTTGGGCTTGTCTACATATCCGTGAAGGGTATTGGCGGGGTAGAGGCGGTACATGAATTTCGATTCACAGACGATCGTCAGGAGATAAGAGGCAAGACTACGACAGAGGCCCTGCGTCTCCTCTTTGGAGCACTACATAGAGTCTAAGCCTGTTATCTCTACGAGTTTGTTTTTTGAAGTCTCACCTTTGACGATCCTTATGTCTGATTTTCTTATCTTGTGTTTTGTGCTTAGATACTTATAAAGCACATCGATCAGGAGTCTGTTGGCCTGACCTTCCACTGGAGGGGCTGTTAGTTTTATACGCAATGCCCCATCATGGCAGCCGACGACCTCGTTAGTTGAGGCACGCGGAATTACCTTTACGGTTACGACTATACCAGCAGCAGTCTTTCGATAACACGCTTGCACGCATAACTCTAACACAGCACCGGAAGTTTTTCAAGCGTACACACAGGTTGGGCACATAAGAAAGTCGTGGGTTTTTCCAAAGAAGGGGAGGCTCTGCCCACTGTCGCAGGGGTTCGCAACCCCTCCCCTCAGACCTAATGCTGTTGACTTAAGGTTGTGAAGATGAAAAAAGGAGGGCTTTGCCCTCCCTTAGACCCTCCCACAAGGGGACCAGTCCCCTTGACCCCATTAAACTCCCCATGAATTTTATATGGAAGTCTAAAAATATCCCGCATAATCAATGACTTTCATTGCTTGTTGAGTCCGTAAGGTCATGTTGGTTCTTATGCACCCCACAGGTTCTGTCAGGGCAAGATAGTGTACAAACAGATTCATTCTGTCTTAGGCAACATGTTTTTGTGAAATTTTGTTCACAAAACAGTATGATTATGTGAAGTTTTGTTCACAAAATAGTGTGATTCTGTGAATAAGATTTCTCTTGTATTTTGTTAAAACTTATGTTTAAACTGTTTATCTCTGTTAGTTAGAGTATAAACGTGAAATAAACGGGTTTATTAGGTTATGTGAGCACATGGAGGTTACGTTGAAGAGAAAGGTTAGAATAGAAAGGCAGTGTCTTTTGTTTGTTCTGTTGGCGCTGACTTTTGTTGCGGCCTGCAGCGAATCAAATGTCCCTCCTCCTGAAACAGTAAATTTAGCGGTAAAACAACCGGCATCGCAAAATATTCACGCAAACGTTTTTCTTGATGTATCCGGTACGATGGAGGGCTTTGTCTATAGAACAGCTTTGCAGTCAAACTATAAGGATGCGGTAAGACAGGTAGAGTCAGTGTTTCTTGCGAAATGGCCTTCTCCAACAATAAGCTTCTATAAGTTCGCTAGAAGTACTAGACCAATAGATAGTATCTTTAATGTAACCTCGCCGGATTTTTATAGGGAAAGTAGGTTTTCTGACGCTACCAACATTCACACGGTTTTCGAAGAAGAAGGAGTTTGTAAAAAAGATACCCTGTCAATAATAATCACAGACCTGGTACCTGATCCTCCTAATACTATTAGGTTAGTTAAAAAGATTAGTGATAAATGTATCTCTAAAGACTATTCCATAGGGATTGGAGGGTTTACGAGCAGATATCGAGGAAGAATAAGAGATAATGAAAATGATAGCTTAAATATTATCAAAAGTTCAGATAGGCCATTCTATATAATTGCATTAGGCAGCCATGCCAATATCGAGGAGTTTTTTAACCAAATACTCAAGCAATTTAATAG
Source organism: Nitrospirae bacterium MYbinv3 (assembly GCA_002753395.1). GTDB lineage: Bacteria > Nitrospirota > Thermodesulfovibrionia > Thermodesulfovibrionales > Magnetobacteriaceae > Magnetobacterium. Next base: position 44,279 of record PEAB01000001.1, read on the forward strand.
TTTTGCCTCGAAAGAAACAATGACGATCTTCTCACCAGCTATCGTCGAACAGCTTTTGACCTTCTCAGAAAGTTCCGTTGCTTACAGGTCGCCAAATGTCATTGAGACTAAAAGTATCATTAGATATGGCAGCACGGGCACAACGACACAGAACAAAAAGGTAAAGGATAAAATTATACAGAAAGAAAAGTCGGAGGACAAAAAACCACCGAGTGTAACGCTGCAGAGTGAAGTAATCAAACAGTTTGTAGTACGTCCTTCTAAAGATACTACAAATACAACCAGTGACACTGACATCATCACCAAACTAAACTACGCTCCAGTTCAATACAGGGTACCCCTTAAGGAAGACTCTTATATCAAAAAAGATTGGCCGTCTTGCAAAACCGAACTGTTAAAACGATATAAAAACGAACTAATAGTAAGTAATACGACAGTTGAAAAATATAATGAAATAAAAGGGTTTGAAGAAGTTAAGGGCATTACAAATTCATTTTATGTTAATGCGATGTTATGTGTAGATAAGGATCCCAGTAAAGGTGGAAATACCCCTGAGAGGACAAAGCTGTTTCTGCATGTTGGTCTAAATACTAAGGTGTTGAATAATGGCTGTATATACCGTCTGACAGTAGACATTAAACCTGCTGACAGTGCATTTGATAAAACTGATAAATGGTGGAAGACATGGAATCTTGACAATAATGGATCTATAGGCTCAAAAACGCCAAACCTTAATCTGTTTATTAATACCATCGAAGGCGTCACTATTCAACACAAACGACCGTATTTGGGTAGTGTTTATTTCTACTTTAAAAAGGATTAATAATAAGGAGGACATGACGTGGCAAAACTAAAACAGATTATGTCAATATCAGGTATCTTGCTTATTGGCGGGTTGTTCTGCTTGTTATCCAACGTAGAGCTGGAATACATAGTAAACAGGCGTATCACAATCTTTGAAAGCTATGATCTGGAAACGTGGGAAAAGCAATTTATAACCGGAGCTTATATTGTGTGCGCTTTTGCAGCGTTCATCAGCGTACTGTGGTATGGATTGACGCAGTGGCATTTTAAGGTTGTTGATTGGAAAAGCGTTGGTAAACGACCTCTATGGCTATTTTTGTTTTTCATTATACCTATAGCAGCTTTTCTATTTGGGCTTGTTTATTTGAAGGACTATGTTGAGCAAGGGATTGGATGGCCAGCTGGGTTCTATGCAATTAACAGTATGCTTTGCTATTATCTTTCTACGCTATTTTGTTCGCCAGTGGCGTTTAAGTACACCCCAATTGGTGCAACGTTAGTACGATACTGGCTGCACTATTAGATAATTAGATAATTAGAACAGGGAGGAAGAAGATGAAACATTACGCTATAGGGATAGGGGGAACGGGTGCAAAATGTATGGAGGCGTTTGTGCATCTGTGTGCTGCTGGCATAATTGATGGAGAGATTTTTAGCCTCTTTATAGACCCTGACAGTGCAAACTATCTCCTTGAGAGGGCAACAAAGGCCTTTAATACCTACATTAAATGCAAGGGCACCAACGTAAGCGGCATTGACTTCATGCGTGCTAGGATAAATGCACCAGACCCAATGGTATGGCCGCTCTTTGATACGAATGTACAGCCTGACCTCAGCAGCTACTTTCAATACACCAACATGCACAACATCAGAACGGAGGCGGCACACCTGTTTGACACCCTATATACCAAAGCAGAAAAGGAAACCACACTTGAACGGGGCTTTAGGGGGCATCCTGCAATAGGTGCTGCAATAATGGCAAGCATCGCTCAGACCAAAAACGAACCGTGGGGCACCTTCTGCGACAGGTTGGTTCAGGACTTAGGCAGCGGCGAAGATATAAAGATCTTTATCTTTGGCTCTGTCTTTGGCGGTACAGGCGCTTCAGGGCTGCCTACCATCGCAAGGGTCATAAACAACCTTATAACGGATGGAGGTAGTAAAAAGAGCGCTAAGGGCACTGTAAAGATTGGCTGCGCTATGCTGCTACCTTACTTCTCTTTTGTGAGCAGTGATAACGACAATGAGTTAAAGGCTAAATCAGAAAATTTTATAGTCAATACTCAAGCCGCCCTCAAGTATTATCATCAGATGAAGAGAATGGACATCTACGATGCAGTCTATTTGCTAGGGACAGAGACACAAAGTCCCGTATCTGTGGCAAGTACGGGAGGCCGTGAGCAGAAAAACGATCCGCATTTTATCGAATTATACGCAGCCCTCGCGGCCTTTGATTTCTTCAAAGCTACGAATTACAACCGTTCAGCCATGTATAGAGTGTTAGGGCGGGAGAAAAATAACAGGGTTGACTGGGAGGACCTTCCTGACAACGAAACCCGCTCTATGATAAAAAGCAAGATTCTTAATCTAACACGATTTGCATTTGCCTACTTGAACTTCTATTACCCTATGTTAGGGGATATCGATAAAAGGGGGGCTTTCTATAAGGCACCGTGGTATGTTGATATATTTGAGAGATGTGGAGAAAAACTGCTTTCTGATAAAACAAAGGCATCACTGCTTGACTTAAAGGGTTATTCTGAACAGTATTTGTCGTGGTTAGCCAATATACACAAGTCCGCAAGGGATGTGAATGTAAACCTTATAAATTGCAATGCCTTTTCCTATACGGTAGATGAAAACGGGCGGACGAAGACCGAGCTTTTGGCTGATTTTAGGCGCGAGCATTTTGATGATCTGTTGTTGCCGGCAACCAACACGCCAACAGACGGTTTAAATGGCCTCTGGCATCGTATATGCGAGACGGCATTAGAAAAAGATAATAGCCTCAATGCTCTGGGTAGATTTATAAAGGTGCTTTATAATTCTTGTTCAGTAATAAAAAACAACAAACCGCTGCAAGAAAGAGCAAGCACTCGATAGTAAACTTAGGAGGATGATAGAATGGCACATATACTAGCGCCCAAAATGAAAGATGGTGGAGACAATAACACAACCCCAATTACCGAGCGAGGGGTATGGGAGACGAGGGATTATTCTGAGCTTCACAAACTGAGTGAGAGCCTAAAGATAAGTGATGAGATCGCTAGTTATGTAGAGTTAACCGGTATCCCTGACTTATGGGCTCGTCTGCGTTTCTTTGATATGGCCTTGTACGACGTGCGTCACCCATTTCACCTCGATGTGATTGGGCAATGGCGCGGGCTTTTGGCTCTTATTGCACTGAACGAAATAAAATTAAATAACGGTCTAAAGGCCGTCTCTGTAGACTTGAAAAATACAGCAGGCAAACAGAATTTTGAATTCATTGATGTCAGCATGGCCTTGCTTCCTTCTGAGGTACTATACCCCAATACGGATTGGTCAGAGCTGTACATATTTCTGTTTAGGAATAAACCGATAGGTATTACGTCGCCTACAACCCTTGTCTGTACGGCAGCCGATTATATGAATCGCCTAAACAATGTCTCATGGTATAACGGGGTGGTGCTGAAAGACCCAATCCCTTGTCTAAATAGCAAAGAAAAATCTCTTCTGGCCGGTTGGCTCTCGATGCTTAAGGCCAGCCTGCTTAAAACAGCAGTAGTAGATGACAGACTCATAACTCTGATTGACAACCCGGCTCTCAATCAAAACAAACCTCGCGGTTTTATACAGGATCTTACCTGTGAGTTTGTGAAGATTGGGTTCAGTAATACGAGTCTTAATATGACAAAGGGGATATACAGGTTTATCTCAAGGCCTATAGGACCCAAAGGTAAACCTGAATCACACGTGCTCTTAATATCAGACAGGACACCAGAGGCAACGCCCAAGGTTTTGTTTATAGAGGATGATATCCATAGACAATGGGGTTTAGAGCGTCATGACGTCACTCTTTACGGGCACATAACCCTTGACGGGATGCCTTTTGGCGGGGTACAAGAAAACACAAAGATGATAGGGGACACCCCGCTGCCAGAGGAGTTCGTAATAAAGAAAAAAGACAGCTTCTTTATGGATAAGATCTATCTCATCGGGGTGCCAGACGCCTTTCCGGGCGCCTTACCGATTAAGGGAAGCAGTGACCTTAGTCTTCAAGATACACCTCTTACGCCGTTGATACCGTTAAAGGAGGAGATCCTTAAATATATAAGCCCCTTAGAATTGAGCAAAAGGATACGTTTCCAAAGAGACGGTGTGGATATAAGCGTTACCCTGCGTCTGCCCTTAGCGGGGCCTGATGGAAGAGGCAAAGATTATAAGGTTACAAAAACCTTCTTAAAGGCAGAAGGTCAAGTAGATACTAGTATCAATGGCGTGCCTGTGCTGCAGTTGTGGCCAAACTTTATAGTAAAAGAAAAGGAGAGGGCATGGAACCTCTATTTTTCTTTTTACAGCATGGGCGATATCACAACCTTCCACGCTACGCCATATCATTATAAAGGTCATATTCTAAAACAAAAGGCGTCGAAGGCAAACGGTCGGATTAAGAGTGAAAACGTACAGATGGATATGTATCCAGAGGCCATGTTATGCAGTTTTGATCCGCTTGGTACAGGGAGTGAGATAACGGTGGGCATTGTGCTTCTTAAAGAGCCTCAACCGATAGATGTGCAGCCTTATAAGGTTTGGAGGATCGGGATTGATTTTGGAACAACCGGAACGAGCGTTTACTATCGTGAAGGCAAAAGTGAACCCGAGAGGCTGTCCTTTTCGAAGCAGTTACAGGTGAGCATAACTGGGTCCACTGAAGAGAAGCGCCCTGATTTATATCGGAGTTTTATCCCTGAGGCCTTGATAACCCCACCATTTTTGAGCGTATTTCATATCCTGAATAAAACGGCACAACACCCTCTATCCCCACTGATTGACGGCAATATTGCTTACGTATTGCAGGGTGGGGGCGAATACGATGCAGGCAAAGATGACATCAAAACGGATCTAAAATGGAGCGATAAGATAGATGACAGGGTTTATACTAATGCCTTTTTAAATCAAATATTCCTGCAGTGTTCAGCGGAGGCAGTTTTCAACGGTGTTAGCACTGTAACGTGGAAATACTCTTACCCTGTTAATTTCTCTATGGATGAAGCGTTTATGGCTACATGGAAAGGTATTCTTCAGACTTATTCTGGTTTGATCTGTTTAAAGACGGATGATAAGTATCCAGGCTTTATAGGAGAGAGTGAGAGTGTGGCATCGGGGATGTACTTCGGAGAACATCCCCGATATGGGGCAACTTCTAAGGCAAATTTTGTTAAAGGGGTGATCTGTTTTGATATAGGCGGTGGTACTACTGACATTTCTATCTGGCATAAGGATAATAAGCTGCTTTATCAAACGTCAGTGCTTTTAGCCGGAAGAAATCTGTTTCTCGATATCTTATATTTAAGGACAGATATAATAGATCTCTTTGCACAAGACAGAAAACAAGTGGATTTGATTAAAGAGAAAACCGATAGAAGGATCTTTTATTCTCAAGCAGATGCCTTGATTATGAAAGAAGGCGAAGCATGGCTTAACGAAAAACTTAATGCTATTTCAGGAAGTGAAAAGTTTAAGGAGTTAAAGAGGCTCATCGCTATTGGTATAAGCGGGCTATTTTACTACGTCGGCTTAATCTTTAAAGGTTTAATGACAGAGAACACAAGGCTTCCTGGCATTTACGCAGGCGGCAATGGTTCAAAGCTATTTCATTGGATTGCAGGCTCTCAATACAGTAAAGATAGTGTTATCAACAAACTTTTAAGAGGGGCACTCATCGGTTTGCCTTACAATGAAGCAGATAGTCTTAAGGCAGCGGAAAACCCTAATGATTTTGTAGTAAACCTAAGTATGGATCCCAAGGCAGAGGCTGCATATGGTTTGGCCATCAGTGATGCCGCTTATCTCAGAGATGATAAGGCAGCTCAGCGTAAAGAGGTATTCTCGGGCGCTAAATACTACTATGAATCGGTTATGCAGGGCTGCAATACCATGCTCTATGAGGACATGTTTATTAAAGGCATTGAGATAGACAGAGAGTTGCTAAATCTCAAGGAATTTGTTGAGATTTTCAACAGTTATGCAGAACTAAGTAATCTGCAGCAGATAAATGTTGACGAGGGTATCTATGGCAGGATAGCAGACAATGTGTCTCAAAAACTCACGAACCATAGAGCTATGAAAAAGGGAGAAATAAGACTTGAGCCTTTATTTATATTAGAGTTAAAAGAACTTCTGAGGTTAGAAACAGAGGCATGGACAAACTGATGCCAAGCAGCATTAGCTTAATATACTAAACTAAATGGAGTTTGCAAAAAGATTTTGACCTTGATATCCAATAACATGAAAATGTCATTCCTGCGAAAGCAGGAATCTATGCGTCTTGACGGGATTACGGAGTGGATTCCCGCTTACGCGGGAATGACAAGATTTTTGCAAACCTGACTTATCTTGGTATAGAATAAAGTAATGTCAGATGTATGTAAACATTGAGATTGTCTGAACTAGGATTACACGGATGCAAGGATTTACAGGAAAAAGCGGCTGCGTAATCCTGACAATCCTTAAATCCGTTAAATCATGGTTCAGATTAAAAGGATGGTAATTTATGAAGAACAAGTTATACTTAAAACAAATAACTCTATTTTTATCTATTTCAATCTTTACAGTATTACTTGTGAACCTATGTAGTGGGTTGAAAGATTTTGCCTATGCTGAGGATCCTAAAGATGCGGTTAAAGCTGAGGTAAAGCCAAAAAAAGGCGAAAAGAAAGAATCTACAAAAAATGATACGCATAAGCAACCATCACCTTCGCCAAAGCCACAAGGCAATGCAACTACTTTGCCTCCAAAAGTAAATGTTAGCGATGAACTCTACAGTATAAAAAGTACATTGTCCAATATTGAATTGAGATTGGAAGCGATAAAAGAGCTTACAATACAACTTAAAGATACTCATCAAACAACGAATCGTTATGATAAAGAAAACCCATCTTCTTCTACCGACGATTTTTTTCTGTGGACTATTATAAACATTGTTGCTTTAGTTGCTTTTTTTGTTTCCTTGTTACTTATTCTTGATCATAAGTTAGATAAGTTGTTGATAGATATAGTCGATAGACATAAGCAGGAATTAAGTAAATTACAGCATAATTATAATAGTGAAAAAGGTAAACCTACTAGTAGAAAAGATGATTTTGACTTTGAACAAGAGATTAAAAATCTGAATGTTCAATTGACAACAATAGATTCAAAGATTCAAACGATTCATAACCTTTTAGCCAGGTTTGTTAAAAGTAATAGTTCTAATGAAAATGAACCAAGCAACCAATGTCAAATAGGCTATGATAAGCCGAAGAATGAATCGGTCTCAGCGCGGATTGAAAGATTCATCAATGACTATAATAATAATAATAGACCTGATTCTTTTAAAGATAGCTATACTCCCCAAAAATTAGGAATAAAAAATACTGAAGAAAGGTACAAAGATCCAAACATACAGCCCAGAATTTCTGAAGCAGGAAACGGTTGGTATTGGGGTGTTGATCTCAATGATGACGGAAAACTGTACGTTGTCCCCATACATGGGGCTCAGATAAGTGAACAGGGATATAACACCCACGCATTAGATTCCTTTTATGATAGCAATTTTACACCAAACGCATATTTTCGTAATATCAAACTTATCAAACCCGCACGTTTAAAAAGTTCGGCAGGAAACGAGTGGGTGATAGATGAAAAAGGTAGACTGGAACTAAGCTAACTTGACCAATATAGTCACATATATCAGGAGTTTAATGGGCGTAACCAACTTTTTAGAAACGCTTGTATCATATCTGAGGCCTTCAAATACAATAGCCATGTCTGTGGTGATGTTTCTTATCATATTATTTGTTATATGGCTGCTTGCCTTGTCCTTTCAAGCAATCACGATAATAAGGAAACGGAGGTTAATCAATAAACTGTCTTACGTCGATGCCCTCGCAAGTTTCCGTGAGGGATATACATACGTTAAAAAGCAAAATAAACATGAAAAAGCATTTGAACTGTTCCTAAGCGATAATAAGGTATCGAGAAACTCCATTATCGCCAAACACATACACACTATATTTGAGGCCGGTATTAAAGGCTCCCAACTAGAGATTGCCTCCCTCCTAAACCACACCAACCACCAACTGTTTGCCGCCAATAACCTTTTGAAAAACGTCCTGAGCGTCTTTATCATCATCGGCCTCCTGGGTACCCTGTTTGGTCTGGCCGACAGCCTTGCCCACCTCTCGCTTATAACCGACGTAAATGACACTAAACAGTTTAAGAATGACATCTCGTTTGCCTTACGAGACCTCCTGGTTTCCCTGAAAAGCGCCTTTGCACCAAGCATATGGGGTGTCATGTTTACCATCGCGGGTGTCTTTGCCTATGGACTGTACATCAACTTTTCCTGCAACCCCCTAAAGACCTCCCTCGAATATAAGACATTAAACGTCTGGCTTCCTGAACTCTACCCCACCACCACCCAGGAACTCTATAAGACTCTACAACAGAGCGAACAACACATGCGAGAAAACTTTAAGGCCGCTAAAGAAGTCGCAAACCTGGCACAATCCATTAAAGATGAGACAGGCGATTTTAAACAAAACCTCAAGAGCGCAAACTCACTCTTAGTGCCCCTTAGTATAACTACAGAACAATTGAATACCACCTCACAGTTATTAGACAAGGACTTCTGCAATAGATTAATGCTCTTTACGAGTGAATTTGCCAAGAGCGTAAACTCCCTGACGTCTTTTCAGGCCGAGTTACGAACCTTATACGACCAGATGATCAAAGGCTCTGAAACCCTAGAACAGAATCTGACACGCTCTCTGTCTGTCCAACAAGCAGAGATCCATGATATTATATTCAGCATTAAAAAATATGAGAAGTCATTCCTGGAATTACAAGAAAAACTTGACACGAACGTCTTAGCTTTTATCAACGAGGCAAAAGAGGCCACCACAAGCGTAAGCAAAAGCAACAGAGATATCGTCGAACAGAACCTTAAAAACCTCACAGCCAGTCTGAATGAGTTGAATTATATCCTACAAACAGGACTAATCAGCATATTGGAACGATTTAATAGATTCGATACCCCTGTCAAAGGCGCGGCTGATAAGATTGAAAGTAACTTTGAAAACTACAACAAGCTCATTCAGGGTATGCTCTCTGAACTGCAAAAGGAGATCATTCAGCAGGGTGCAAGATACAGCCAACATCTCACAGAAGGCAACGAACTAAAAGATCGGATCGAAAAACTTTTCACACAAGTAGATATAAACAGCGCCAAACAGATAACGTCCATTGATGGTTTTGTTAAAAACGTCGAGTCGCTTAATGCTACGGCAGCCAAACTGCTCCAAGGTACAGAGAATATGCTCACAGCGCTTCAACACAGCAGCGACGCCAACTCCCTGTCCAACAACATCCCAAAACTGACAGCAGCCATCAATGACCTGATTCAACTTATAGCAACGGGTCTCTCCATAGATGTTGTAAGACCCTCAGTTTCTATGCCTTCAGATGGCAGTGGAAGCAAAATAAATAAGATAATGGATAAGCTTAGACGGAAATTATGACAGAGGGTGAGGGGTGCATAAGAATTTCATGGGGGACAATAAAAATTAATGGGGTCAAGGGAACTGGTCCCCTTGTGGGTGGGTCTGAGGGAGGGGGTTGCGAACCCCTGCAACATTAGGCAAAGCCCCCCCTCTAGACTAGAAGAATGTATTTATGGTTGTAACTCCACAAATGCCCATGCTGTTTCTTTATTAGCATCCTTTATGGTGATGATTACGCGTACCCCAGCGGTAACAGTCTTGAGGGTTGTAACCGTAAGCGTACTGGCTGCATCATCAAAGGAGGCGCTAACGAGGTCTGGTCTGCTAACGTTAAACGTGTAAGGGGCCTCGCCGCCATCAACCTCAAATGTAGCAGTTGTACCTACCGCAGGGGTTGTGAGGGTCTGTTTTCCCGGTGTCACGTTCACCTTTGATGTGGTAAACACAAACCAATCGGGATCATCAACCGAGCCTAAAGAACCTCCCTTAACGATAATCGCTCCATCCATAAGCCACATGTAGAGCTGCCCCATTGTCTGGTTCTGCCATAGGATGTCAAGTTTGCCATCACCGTTATAGTCTCCAACCCTGACTATATTCCAATCGAAATCATCTACGATAGCAACAGACTTGGCGTCTTTTATGTTTGCACCATCCATAAACCAGAGAGCCACTTGACCGGTTTTCTGATTTCTGTACAGGATATCGCCCCTGCCGTCACCGTCAAAGTCGCCTACCCGAACAATTCGCCACTGAGGGTCTTTAAGATCAGTCACTTTAGCGAATTTCTTTATCTTTTCACCGTCCATAAGCCACATGGCAAGTGCTCCCATCCCCTCGTGTCTGAAGAGGATATCATCTCTACCATCGCCATCGAAATCAGCTACACCGGCTACATCCCACGACCTTGGCACCTTTACGTCAATATACTTAGCGTCTACGACGTCTATACCATTCATAAACCATATGACCATATCGCCCTTTTCTTTGTGTCTCCATAGGAGATCGGTCATACCATCACCGTTGAAGTCTCCAACTGCCTTTAAGTACCAATTCTTCTTTTCTATCTTATGTTTCACATGACCGTGGCTGGCTATATTTAATCCATCCATCAACCAGATATACAACGATCCGTCACGTTTGTTTCTCCAGACAATATCGGCCTTGCCATCCCCGTCAAAGTCCCCAACACCATCAATTACCCATTCAAGAGGAACCCTGCCAGGTGAACCGGATTTTGTTACATTGTCGCTATTCATCAACCATATAGCAACGTCCCTTGTTTTCTGGTTATGCCAAAGGATATCGCTCATGCCGTCGCCGTCAAAGTCGTTTGTTACCTTACGGCCAACGCCGCCTAGGCCTATGAAAGTAGCAACAACATTCCTGCTTGCAGTCATTTTTACCGTACAGATACCGTTTGTTGCATTATCGCTTGTTACGTTATCGCTTGCAGGGTCGCAGCCTGACCATCCACTAAACGTAGAACCTGTATCCGCAGCAGCCGTAAGCGTTACGACTGTGTCCTTTAAATACGGAGCGGAACACGTCAAACCACAACTGATGCCTGCTGGCGAACTTGTAACCGTGCCCTTGCCGCTTCCAGACTTACGTACAGTCAGCGTAATGCCGGTGGTTGCCCCCTTGCTAAACTTAGCCGTTACAGTCTTTGCCTCAGACATTTTTACCTTACATTTGTTGGCGTCATCTCCACCGTTTGAATTTGGATCATCGGTGCCTGTTTCACAACCACTCCAGCCGCCAAACGTAGAGCCTTGGTCTGCTTTGGCTGCAAGCATCACGATAGTGCCCTGAGGATACTGCGCTGAACACGCACTGCCACAACTTATACCCTGAGGGGTGCTCATTACCATACCACTGCCGTCGCCACTCTTATTCACTGTCAGCTTAATACCTGCATCTTCTGAATACGCTGGTTCAACTGACAGCGCTATAAAAGAAAGCAACACGCTTAACACTGCAATAGCATACACCGTACGACTATTCAACGACCTACTAAAGTAACTCATAACATTTCCTCCTTGATAGTTAATACTGTTTTTATACACATCACTCTGATAACCATTCCATCCGCTACAACCATAGTACAGACATAGTTTGTCATCCTCCTTCTCTATAGATCAAAGTCAACTTATAGTCTATGTCTCTATTATTAGTATAATTAAATATATAAATCTGTCGTCCTGGTGACAGTTCTTAAAATATTTTCGTATCTTGTATCTTTTTTGGTAGTCCTGCGCAAGTAGTGGTGACAGTAAACTTAACACCCTCCCCTAACCCCTCCCATCAAGGGAGGGGGAATGAATATCACTACCTCTGCATGACTACCTCTTTTTTATATTTCATGGAAAGAAGGGAGGGCTTTGCCTCTGCCGCAGGGGTTCGCAACCCCCTCCCTCAGACCCACCCACAAGGGGAGGGGTGAGGCACCCCGACCACAAAGAAGCCCCCTTGACCCCGTAAAATGCTTAATCCTAATTTATGGATATATTTATGTTCTTCTACTTACCATGTTTTTTAAAGAGGAGACAGATTCTCCTTCTATATTTTAACGGACTATGAAGTGTTTAACTCTGTTTATATTAGCACTAAATTCCCGTTACGTCAAGGGGCGCTGCCTTTGCAATAATATAACATACAGCACTATCTTAAATATTGTAGATACAACTATTAAAATAATACTAATTCTAACCTCATGTGTTTTATAATAACACTATGAATTCGGTGATAGACGAGAGAGTACGTAATAAGATCATCAAGATCTTGGAGCAGCGTGGTATAAAGCAGCGAGAGCTTGCTGAGATGATTGGTGTTATGCCGCAGAATCTTAATGCTTACATGACGGGCAAGCGGGGGTTCGGCAAGAAGAACATCGCACGGATAGCCAAGGCCTTAAACATACCGGAGGAGTCTTTTTATAGCGACCCAAGTGTAAACCGTTCGCGGATCAAGAAGGCAAGAAGGATACCCCTTTTATCTTGGACCAATGCAGGGGTCTGGCACGAATCAGTTGACATCTTTCGGGAAGGCTACGCTGAGGATTGGCTGGCATATGATGCTACGGATCCATATGCCTTCGCTGTGCGTGTAGCGGACAACTCTATGGAACCAGAGTTTAGACCTGGCGACTTGACGATCGTATCGCCCTCGCTAACACCAGCTACCGGAGACTTCGTCGTGGCCAGAAGCGGCAATAACGTAGTCCTGCGGAGGTTAAAGCACCTCGAACATGCCATTTTACTTAAACCTATTAACCACGATTACGACGACATGCACATAGCCAATAAGGACAAAAAACTCTTACGCCTTATTGGCAAGGTAATTGCCAAGATTGTTAAATACTGATCTGCTTTTCACAACTAAACAGTATAGATATCTCTTAATTAGTTATTTCTATAACTGATATTAATTATAATAATTATTTAATAGTTCACCCTCATCGTTTATATGCCGTTTCCTTTGGGGTTCTCGACGGATATCGTTGGAGTTTCCAATGAGTTTCTATGTTGTTTCCCATGCGTGTACAGACCATTCCCCTGTTAAGCACAAACAGTCACCTTCTAAGCATTTATGATGCTCATCTGCGTTTCCCCCTTCCTTGATGATAGGGGCTAGGGGAAGGGTGTACCGCCCCCCCATCGTTATGTCAGCGGTCTATTTTCCTCAGACAATACCACAATCTTAGGTTGATAGTCCTTTATGTCTTCCTCTTTCACGTAGCAAAAGCTAAAAATGATAACCCGGTCGCCTGCGACACCCTTCCTTGCTGCTGCTCCGTTTAGGCAGATCTGTCTGGAGCCACGCTCCCCCGGTATAAGATATGTCTCAAACCTCTCGCCATTGGTGACGTTGCTGACCATGATCTTCTCATACGCAACCATGCCCGTTAGATCCATCAGATCCTCATCCACGGAGAGACTGCCACTATAATTGATATTGGCCTCGGTCACCTTAGCCATATGTATCTTGGCCCTTAACATACATCTATACATAACTCTTCCTCCCTTTCCTTATATTAACACGATCTTCACTTTTATGCAAATCCGCCTTTTCTCAGGGGTACATAAGAAATTCATGGGGGGGTTAATGGGGTCAAGGGAACTCGTCCCCTTGTAGGAGGGTCTGAGGGGGGACAAAGTCCCCCATTCTTTTAAAAAACCCACGGTTTTCTTATGCACCCTTTTCTCAGCCCTTTCAAGCCCCATCTTCTTTGATCAGCTCAATCAGGGCGTCTATTAGGCTGGCCTCCGGCACTCTGCCCACGAGATGCCCCTTCTTAAACAACAGACCCATCCCCGTACCGCTAGCGATACCATAGTCCGCCTCCTTGGCCTCGCCAGGGCCGTTGACCTCACATCCCATGATCGCCACCGTTATATCCCTATCAATGACTGCCAGCCTGTTCTGCGCCTCCTCAACGAGCTTTAAGAGATCAACACGTGTACGGCCACACGTGGGACAGGAGACCAAGTTTATCCCGTGTTGTCTGATACCAAGCGCCTTTAATATCTCATAGGCCACGCGTACCTCCTCCTGCGGGGGCGCAGTTAGAGAGACGCGCATGGTGTCGCCTATACCCTCTTGCAGGAGGATGCCAAGCCCGACGGCACTCTTGATGATGCCGGTAGAGGGTGGTCCAGCCTCGGAGATCCCTATGTGCAGCGGGTAGTCATACCTGGCTGAAAACTGCTCGTATGCCTCAACCGTCATCGGAACATTCGAGGCCTTCAGGGATACCTTTATAAGCCCAAAGTCCAGCTCCCTCAGTATATCAATGTGGCGTGTGGCGCTCTGAACAATGGCCTCCGGCGTGGGGCCCCCATGCTCCTTCAGTATGTCCTTTGGAAGGGAGCCGGCGTTGACCCCGATGCGTATCGGTATGGCTTTATCCTTGCAGGCGTTAACCACCTCCTTGACCTTCCAAGTTGCACCGATGTTTCCCGGATTTATGCGCAGGGCGTCAATCCCTCCGGCAATTGCCATTAAGGCCAGTTTGTAGTCAAAGTGTATGTCGGCAATCAGCGGGATGCTGACCTGCCCCCTGATAGCGCTGAGGCATTGTGCTGCCTCCTCGTTGAGGACGGCCAGGCGTACCAGCTCACATCCTGCCCGTTGAAGCGCCAATATCTGAGCTACCGTTGAGGGCACATCTATGGTATCGGTCTTTGTCATTGACTGGATGCTAATGGGGGCGCCTCCGCCTATTGCAACGGATCCTATGACAACCTGTCTGGTCAGTTTAGGGTTGTGAATCATTTATGTACTCCTTTGAGAAGTGTTTTTGATATCTATTTACGGCCTCCCTGTGCTCCCTGTACGTCGTTGAAAAGTGGTGTGTGCCATCGTTTTTTGCCACAAAGTACAGATAGGGGAGGTTTGAAGGGTTAATGGCTGCTGATATGGAGCTTAATGATGGCGAGGCAATGGGACCTGGGGGCAGACCCGCTATCTTATAGGTGTTGTAGGGGTTATCATTGCGCAGATCGGCAGCCTTAACGCCTTCCTTAGCGCTTTTCAGACCGTAGATGGCAGTAGGGTCTGCCTGCAAGGGCATCCTGCGCCTTAGCCTGTTATGATACACGGCCGAGATAATAGACCGTTCAACGTCGCGTTGAGCCTCCTTCTCTATGATAGAGGCCAGGGTCAGCACCTCGTGTTCAGACATACCCAGAGTCTGCGCCTTTGAAGTAAAATCCCGCGGGTAGCGCATCCTTAAAAGCCGCACCATCATAACAACGGCCTCCTTCACAGACATCCCCTTCTCGATTATGTATGTCTCAGGCAGCAGGTAACCCTCCACAGAGGGGGCGTCGATATGCAGCTCTGCCATAAGCTCCATGTCCGTGCAAACAGCCTCAAAATCCTGCATGGTGGATAAACCGCTGTTGATCATAGCTAATCTTATCTCGCGCAGGCTATATCCCGGTATGATGGAGAGCTTTATCTTAACAGTATCTCCACGGTTGAATTTATCCAGTATCTCAAGTGGGGTAATGTAGTCAGAAAGCTTGTTCCAACCCGGCTTTAATCTCCTGTCCACCCCCTTAAGGCGTCCAATTACATACAGCACGGTCAGGTCACGCTGCCCAGAGTTCTGCGATAGTATGGCAATGGCTTGCTTAAAGGAGCTCCCACGCGGTATGTTTATCTCCTTTGAGTTGTCCTTAAACCGCAGCGGCATAAATAGCTCCAAAGAAATATGGGTTGAAAATATAAGGAGGGCAACGCCAAGGAACAAAACGACCTTTCTAATAAGGCGGTCTCCAGCTATGGAAATATCTATCCATAGCGATAGTTCCCCCAACAGTGACGTGTCCATAGAGGATTGATAGTTGATTATCTGCAACGTTCTTTGATTCGTTATCTACAACGACTTTCCACATTGCCGATACAAGCCCTGACCTGTCAGCGCCCGCTTTACAGTGTATGAGTATGGGGCGCGGGGCGTGTTGAAAGATATCTAATATCTTGACGGTTTCCTCAGGTGTGGGCTCTCTTGTGGCCGACAAGGCAACGTCATAGTGTGTGATGTTATGTTCAGCGCTGAATCTAACCTCATCTACGTACCACTGATTTTGGGAGTTTTTACCACGCAGGTTCAGTATGCTCTTTATCTTGTACTTATCGGTATAGTAATGCAGTTGACTCCGGTTTAACTGTGCAGAGCGATAGGCCTCACCCGGCGTGATTGTGTGGAAGTTGCCCGATGCAATTGCATAGCCTGCGTAACTCCACAACAGGATGTATAACAACGTTACATCTGTAAATAGAATTACTCTATTTTTACGCTGCCCAGGTTGTCTTAAATTCTCTCGCCACACTGAAATAAAAACACCATCTTTTATTTTAACACAAATCGGTAGAGAAGGGGGAGAGCAAAAGGGGAGGCTCTGCCTCCCCTCAGACCCCTCCGCAAGGGGACTGGTCCCCTTGACCCCGTAAATGTCAGGCGTGGCTGCTAAAGATGTTACTTGCTATACATCAATAATACTTAAGTCAACAGCATTATTGATCTTTTGGAATTAAATGTATAAAATAAATCTAATAATATTGTTTATCTATGGAGGTGCTATAATTTATGTCAACAGAGACGCTCGAGTTTAAGACAGAGGTAAATCAGTTACTTGATCTCGTCATACACTCGTTGTATTCGCACAAGGAGGTGTTCTTGAGGGAGTTGATATCCAACGCCTCGGACGCCATTGACAAGAGACGTTACGAATCGCTTGTCAACACTGAGCTTATCAGAAGCAGTGAAGATGGAAAGATAATGATTACTGCTGATAAGGTCAATGGCACGCTAACGATAAGCGACAACGGTATAGGGATGACGCGCCAGGAGATAGTAAAGGAACTTGGAACAATTGCACGTTCAGGGACAACGGAGTTCCTCAAGTCTTTAAAGGATAGGGATATAAAGGACAATCCAGAGCTTATAGGTCAATTTGGGGTAGGCTTTTACTCTGCCTTTATGGTGGCCGACAAGGTGACGGTGATCTCAAAGAGCGCTCTTGCCAAGGACGACACAGCCATTAAATGGCAGTCTGAGGCAAAGGGCGATTTTACAATTGAAGATACGCAGAAGCCTGCCATTGGTACAGATGTTATCCTTCATATGAAAAAAGAAGAAGAGAATTTTATAGATGAATGGGAGATAAAGACCCTCGTCAAAAAGTACTCTGATTATATTGCTCACCCTATCGTAATGGAGGTTGAGAGGGAAAAGGACAGCTCTTTAGACAAGTCAAAGAAGGTTAAGGTCAAGGAAGAGGAAGTACTCAACTCGATGAAGGCCATATGGCTTAAGGATAAGACGGAGATAAACGAGGGTGAGTACAACGAGTTTTATAAACACATCTCCCATGATTTTAGCGATCCCTTAAAGGTTATACATTATAAGGCAGAGGGTACGTCGGAATTTACGTCGTTATTGTACATTCCCTCGATGCTCCCCTTTGACATATACTTTGATAAGTTTAAGACCGGCACGGCCCTTTACGTCAAACGAGTTAAGATCATGGATAATTGTGAAGAGCTCTTACCCAAGTATCTGAGGTTTATAAGGGGTGTTGTCGACTCCTCTGACCTGCCCTTAAATGTATCCAGGGAGCTGCTTCAAAACAACCGGCAGGTAGACATCATAAATAAGAACTTGACTAAGAAGGTGCTTGATACCCTTGGCGATATGAAGCAGAAGGAGGCTGACAAGTACGAGGAGTTCTTCAAGACATTCGGCAAGGTGCTGAAGGAAGGTGTACACTTTGACTTCAACCGCAGGGAAGCCATAGCCGATCTGCTGCTATTTAAGTCTATCAATACGGACAAGGATAAGTTCATCTATATCAATGATTATATTGACAACTTCAAAGAGGGTCAGGAGGAGGTCTATTACATTACCTCAACGTCAGTTGCCGAGGCGCTAAGCTCTCCATATATTGAAACATTCAGGGACAAGGGATATGACGTCCTTATAATGCTTGATGATTTCGATGACATCATCTTCAACAACTTTGAATACAAAGGTAAGAAGTTCAAGTCTGTAGTCAAGGGCGACATAAGGTTAGACAATAAGGAAGAGGCTGATAAGAAAAAGGAGACAACCCAGAAGTATAAAAAGCTCATAGACATGATAAAGGAGCGTTTAATTGACGATGTCAAGGACGTGCGTCTTTCAGGCAGATTAAAAGATTCTCCCTGCTGCTTGGTCTCTGAAGAAAACGCACTGGATCCGGCTATGGAACGGCTGCTTATGACAATGGGGAAAGAAGTGCCCAAAAGCAAGAGGATCCTTGAACTTAATCCAGACCACCCGTTGATTGTGGCTATGGAGAGGGTGTTTAACGACAACGCCACCAGCGAAAGGTTAAACGAGAGCATAAAGCTACTCTACGATCAGGCTGTACTATTAGAAGGCGGCAAGCTCAAAGACCCTGCCGCATATACAAAAACGGTCGCAAAACTCATGGCCGCAAGCCTGGGCTAGAACATGGCATATATGTAGTATCCCCGCTCCCTAATGGGGTCAAGGGGGCTGGTCCCCTTGTGGGTGGGTCTAGGGAGGGCAAAGCCCTCCCTTCTTTATACATAAGGGTGAACTGTTACCAAAAAGGTTATTTACTTTATTATAGATATTGTTGTACACTCGCTTAATGCCAGAAATAATTGGGTTGACCTATATACTTTGCTCTTATGTATTCTGAAAGGATATTAAGACTCAAAAGGGAGTTAAGGAAGAAGAGAAAGAGCGCCTGTCTAATCACTAGCCTTACAAACATAAGATACCTGGCGGGTTTTACCGGTTCCTACGCTTGTCTGCTTTTGTGCGATAGGGAGGATGTCCTCTTTACCGATTTCAGATACCAGGAGCAGTCTGCCAGGGAGGTCAGCACCTGCAGATGTGTGATAACAAGCAAGGATCTTTTCGTTTTTATAGCCAGCTATGCAAAAAAACTTGGAATAAAAGACCTGTCACTGGAAGACACGATTATATACAAGCGCTACGAGTATTTGTCTAGGCACTTTAGCCTTACGATGCTGTCCGATGTGGTAGAGGACTTGCGGATTGTCAAGGACGCCTCTGAGATAGAGCTGATCAAGGAGGCCATAAAAAAGGCAGAGGACGCCTTCATCAAGATCAAGGGGCACATAAAGGCGGGTGTTACGGAACGCTCTATTGCCTTGCGCCTTGAGGAAAGCATGAAACACAACGGCGTGGACAAGATCGCATTTGACACGATAGTGGCATCAGGGAAGAATTCGGCCTTACCCCATGCCAAACCCACGCAAAAAAAACTCGAAAAGGGCGACCTCGTAGTGATAGACTGGGGAGGGGAGAGCGGCGGGTACTTCTCCGATATGACAAGGACGCTGCTAGTTAAGGGACCCAATATAGAAAAGCAGAAGGAGATATACGACGTAGTGCTTACGGCTAATACCAGCGCCATAGAGGGCATAAGGACGGAGTTGACAGCGCCTCAGGTGGATGCTATCGCCCGGCAGGTGATCACAGATGCCGGGCACGGTCAGCGCTTTGGACATGGCACCGGGCATGGCGTGGGCCTTGAAGTCCATGAAAAGCCCCGCGTATCGGCAAAGGCCCCCAAGCTGCTCATTAAAGACGGGATGGTATTCACCGTGGAGCCAGGCATTTACATACCGAATCTGGGTGGCGTCAGGATTGAAGATATGGTTGTTGTCTCAGAGGGCAAGGCACAGAGGCTAACAACACTTCCAAGAAATATAGAAATAGTATAATATATATAATATGCAGACAGATTTTTGTACAATAAGGTTGGTAAGTTAGGAGGAGCATGTGATAGCAACAAATGATTTTAGAAGAGGAACCAAGATTGAATACAAGGGAGAACCTTATGAGGTAATAGAGTTCCAGCACGTCAAGATGGGAAGAGGAGCGGCCTTTGTCAGGGCAAAGATGAAGGGCCTAAAAAGCGGTAAGGTGATAGAGGATACCTTTAACTCCGGCGAGAAGTTTCCAAAGGCCAACCTCGAATCAAAACAGATGCAATACCTATATAACCAGGACAATCAATACTATTTTATGGATATGGAGACCTACGAGCAACTGCCTCTGACGGAGGAACAACTAGGGAGCGTTAAGCTCTTAATCAAGGAAAACATGATAGTCACGATCCTCTACCATAAAGAACAGCCTCTTGCAGTGGAACCCCCGATCTTTGTAGAATTAGCGGTTGCAAAGACCGACCCCGGGTTCAAAGGAGACACTGCATCAGGTGGCAGCAAACCTGCTGTCCTTGAGACAGGGGCAAACATAAAGGTCCCCTTTCACATCAACGAAGGCGACATAATAAAGATAGATACAAGGACGTTGGAATACATCGAAAGGGCAAAATGATGGACATCAACCTGATTAAAGAGCTTATAGAGACCCTGAAAGGCACCGACGTTACAGAGCTGTTGTACGAGTGTAACGGTTTAAAGATAATGGTTAGACGCGCAGAGGTAACCTTGGACAAAGAACCTGCGCCCTCACCTACCCCTGTGTCAGCCCCTCCAGAGCCGGTGGCCGTTGACAAACGAAACCTCATCACCGTAAAATCTCCAATAGTGGGAACATTCTACCGTTCAGCCTCGCCCGAGTCCCGCTCCTTTGTGGAGGTGGGTGACAGGATAAAGAAAGGGCACGTGTTGTGTATCATCGAGGCAATGAAACTGATGAACGAAATAGAGAGCGAAGTGGATGGTGTTGTAGTAGATGTCTTGGTAGAAAACACCACGGCCGTTGAATATGGTGAACCTTTGTTTTTGATAGAGTCAGTTTGAGATTTATTGACGTGAGATTCTTAACTGAAGAAAGACATATACCTCTTTTTAAAAAGGTGCTGATTGCTAATAGAGGCGAGATAGCAATCCGCATAATCCGTGCATGTAGAGAGCTTGGAATCGGCACGGTTGCCGTGTATTCGGAGATAGAGAAGGAGGCCATGCACGTCAAGCTCGCCGATGAGGCTATTTGCGTAGGACCGGCCAGGAGCGCTGATAGTTATCTCAACATACCGGCCATCTTAAGCGCAGCCGAGGTAACAGATGCTGAGGCGATCCATCCCGGGTACGGATTCTTATCCGAAAATCCTCAGTTTGCAGAGGCATGCAAGAAGTCCGGCATCGTCTTTATAGGTCCAACCCCTGAAAACATCCGCCTGGGTGGAAATAAGGCCAAGGCCAGGCAGATAATGAAAAGACATGGCATTCCGATAATCCCTGGCAGCGACGGGGTGTTGACTGACCAGTCGTTTGCCCTTAAGATAGCTAGAAAGATTGGCTTCCCAGTGATAGTCAAGGCATCGGCCGGCGGGGGAGGAAAAGGGATGCGCGTGGTGCACGATGAGGCGCTCTTGCCACAGGCCCTTGTTGCAGCCGAGAACGAGGCGGTTGCCGCCTTTGGCAACGGGGAACTTTACATCGAAAAATACTTCACTTTTATCAGACACATAGAGGTTCAAATAGCCGTGGACAACAGAGGAGAGGCCGTACAACTAGGCGAAAGGGACTGTTCTGTTCAGAGGCGGCACCAAAAACTCATTGAAGAGTCCCCTTCTCCGATCATAAATGAAAAACTCAGAGAAAAACTCGGTAAATATGCTATTAAGGCTACTGAAGCACTAAAATACAGAAACGTAGGAACAGTGGAATTTATATTTGATAAGGAAGAGAACTTATATTTCATGGAAATGAACACCCGTGTACAGGTAGAACACCCCGTAACGGAGATGGTAACCGGTGTGGACATCATCAAGGAGCAGATCTGTTTAGCCTCCGGTCAACCTTTGAGCATCAAACAGCGCAACGTTAGGCTTAGAGGCCATAGTATCGAGTGTCGTATCAATGCAGAAGACCCTTTTACGTTTATCCCCTCACCGGGCAAGATAAACTTCTACTATCAGCCTGGCGGGCCAGGCATCAGGGTGGACACCTTCATCCATAGCGGGTGTACGATACCGCCTCAGTACGACTCGCTGATAGCAAAGCTGATTGCCTATGGCAGTACACGTCAGGAGGCCATAGCCCGTATGAAAAGGGCCTTGAACGAGTTTAAGATAGAGGGTATAAAGACTACAATCCCGTTTCATAAGACGATTCTCTCTAATGCCGACTTCTTATCGGGTACCTTCGACACTGGTTATCTTGAAAGGTCAAGTGGAAAAGTTAGATAGGGAGTTATATCTTGGTGGATTGTGTCTGTTGTTAAACAGGGGAACGCGTATCAAGCCGGCCTTTGACCTGGCCGTCGAGGCCATACAGGGGGGGGTTAGCTGTATCCAGCTCAGAGATAAGGAAAGCACACGACTTCAGATATTTAAAACGGCACGCCTGTTGAGGTCTCTAACCAAGTCCAACGACGTTCTCTTAATCATAAACGACTATCCTGATATAGCATTAGCGGTCGATGCCGACGGAGTACACCTCGGTCAGGATGACTTACCTGTCAGTCAGGTACGAAGGCTCATGGGTGACAAGATCATCGGGGTATCGACCCACAGTCTTGCTGAGGCGTTGGAAGCTCAGAAGGAAGGGGCCAACTACATAGGTTTTGGACCAATATTTGCCACAGAGACCAAAGACGCCGGCCCTCCTAAGGGAGTTGAAGCCCTCAGTGCACTCATGCAGCATATCACAATCCCTGTAGTAGCAATAGGGGGTATCAAGGAGGAGAATCTAAGCGCTGTCCTTGATACAGGGGTCAATGCAGTAGCCGCATCCTCCGGCATCCTGGAGCAAGAGAACATAGCAAAGGCAATCGAGGCATACATAAACATCATCAAGGGAGAAGAAAGTTAAGAGGGTCAAAGCTCCCCCTTCTAATCACCACTCTTCGATCTTCAGACACCCTGTTGGACAGATAATAACACAGCTTAGGCACCCGCGGCAGTTGCCTGAATCAAACATCACAGGAAACCCGTCTTCCATCGCGTAAACAACCTTCGGACATATTGCCACACACTTGGCACACCCTATACAGCTATTATATTCTATTGTTATCGAATACATATCTAAGGTCCTTCTTTACATAAGGTGCATAAGAAAGTCATGGTTTTGTCAAAGAAGGTGAGGCACCCCGGCCACAAAGAAGTCCCCTTGACCCCGTTAAAATACATCTCTGTTCCCATTTATTTTATATGCACCCCTTTATATATACGCTCTTGACGATATGTAATGATAACAGATATTATACATACAATGATACAACCGCAGGAACAACTTGAGATAATCAAACGGGGGGTGAAGGAGATCATCCACGAGTTTGAGCTTTTAGAAAAGCTCAAACTCAACAGGCCACTCAGGATAAAGGCTGGCTTTGACCCCACTGCCCCCGACATACACCTTGGACACACCGTGCTCATCGAAAAGATGAGACAGTTTCAGGAGCTTGGACACGAGGTCATCTTCCTGATCGGCGACTTTACCGGCATGATCGGAGACCCGACCGGAAAGAACGAGCTGCGCAAACCCCTCAGCAGGGAGGAGGTCAACCTCAACGCCGCCACGTACCGGCAGCAGATCTTCAAGATACTGGCCCCCGAAAAGACACAAGTCCGCTTTAACAGTGAATGGTTTGCAGCCATGAGCGCAATGGAGATAGTAAAGCTCGGCGCAATGCAGACGGTTGCAAGGGTACTCGAACGGGACGACTTCAAAAAACGTTTTGAAAACCACAACGACATTACCCTCTTAGAGTTCTACTATCCGCTGTTTCAGGCCTACGACTCGGTTCACCTAAAGGCCGACGTGGAGCTTGGAGGTTCTGATCAGCGCTTTAACCTTCTTATGGGAAGGACGATACAGCGCAGATGCAGTCAGCCTCAACAGGCCGTCATCATGCTGCCTCTTTTGGAGGGACTTGACGGCGTCAACAAGATGTCAAAGAGCCTGGGCAACTACATAGGCATTAACGAGCCTGCAAAGGAGATATACGGTAAATTGATGTCCACAACGGATGAGTTGATGATAAGATACTATGAACTCTTAAGCCACATCTCTAACCAACGTCTCAACGAGCTTAAAAATGCCATAGCTAATGGCTCTGTTCATCCCAAAAAGGCTAAAGAGGAACTTGCCATTGAGATCACGTCAAGGTTTCACTCAACAGCGGAGGCCATGAAGGCTCACGAGGAATTTAACCAGTTGTTTAGCTCCAGACAGATGCCCGAGGAAATCCCCGAGGTCTGCATAACATGGACCGATACACAGATGTGGATACCACAGATAATGAAAGACGCCGGCCTAACCACAAGCACGGGCGAGGGGTTAAGGCTCATCAAACAGGGCGGTGTTGTAGTAGACGACGTTAAGCTCGCTGACCCCAAGGCCGTTCTGCCAGCAGGACAGTATGTGTTTAAGGTAGGCAAGAGAAGGTTCTTAAGAATTAAATCAAAGTGATACTTAAGTTTTGCAGTAAAACAACAGATATATACCAATCAAGCAGAAGCTGAGTTATCTTGAAGTTATGGAGGTATATGTTATGGCAAAAATTGTTCTTGTGGTCTTGGCAAGCGTTGTCCTTACGGGTTGTGTGGCCTATCATGATGCTTATATGTCCCCCTATCACGCCAGCGGGTGTCATTACGAAGGCAACGTTGGCTGGGTGTGCGGTTATGACAAGGGTTATAGTTTAACCACTGAGGCGTGCTGCGATTATCCTGTAGCTTATAGGACGAAGATGCGCGAGGTTGAGGTGCCTGTCTATCAATATCGCACGCATTATCCTAATTATCCTTACTACCCATATAATCCTTATTATCCGTACTATCCTTATTAGCAAAGAGGTGTAAATTATGAAGAATGGCTTGATTTTAAAGATTATTAATGTAGTATCTGTTTTGATCGCCGTGTTGATCATACTGACGTTTATGACGGTTGTAAAGTCCTCCGGCGAGCAGGTTAGTGACAAGGGCAGCTTTTATATAGAGGATGGAAAGTCTCCTGTGCCACCAGGTCCGCCTCCTTCGCCTGACTACAGCAGGTATGATAGAAGGACGTATATATATGATATGCAGCCTAGGCCATACACATGGAAGTTTACAGAGCCAGTACCGCTTGACGTTTACAGGAGCGTCAACCCGATGGGTAATTTAAATGCGAACATGATTTTTTTAGCAGATCAGCTTCAGCGTAACGTGGATATGCACGATGTCAATCTTCCTGTCATAGTTACGACGTTTCAGAATCTTGACAATCTAAAAGAGACAAACCGGTTGGGCAGGTTGATAGCCGAGAGCCTGATCCACGAGTTTCAGGTCAGAAGGTGGACGGTCATAGACATCAGGCTGGTTACAGACGTTATTATGAACGAGAGTGGTGAGTTTTCATTAAGCAGAGATATCAAAAAGATAAAAGACCTCTACAACATTGGCGCCATCGTCACGGGCACTTACAGCATAGGGGATGACTGCATAGTAGTCAACGCCAGGCTTATGAACATCAACACGGGTGTGGTACAGTCCAGCGGGCAGGTGGCAATTCCCTTTAGCGGTATAGAGAGTCTTTTGCAGAAGTATACGCAGCCCAAGAACATGAAGATAAAGGGAGAAAGTTTCGACAACAAGTAAGGCTATGAAAAAGATCCTGTTCTTAGTGGTGTTGATGGTATTGATAAGTGGTTGTACGGGTGTACTCGGTGAGGTGTCGTCGACGTTACGCTGCAGGGACAGGGTTGCCTTTAATGACGACATAGTAACAAGGTTGAGTCTGAAGGATGTCTTTGATCAGATGGCAGCTGAGTTGTGTAGTGCGTCGTGTGCTCAGGGTTGTCTGCCAAACACCCCCGGCTGTGTGAGTAAAACACTCCTGGTGACTGATTTTGTTGATATTGTAACCCTTGCACCAAGGAGTTCCGGGCTTTTTATGAGCGAACTAATGAGAAACAGTATCAACAATACGTGCTGCTATAAGGTGGTACAGGCAGAGTTCAGAAACTACTTTAAACTTACACAAGAGGGTCTGGTGGCCTTGACGAGAAACCCAAACGAGATAAAGAATGACGAGTACACTCACAGCGAGAGCATTGTAGGGACATATAAGCTCTTAGATGGCAAGTTGTTTCTCTTCGTCCGTCGCATAAACGTACATACAGGCAATATATCCAAATTTGTAACCAAAGAGGTCTCCTATAGTTGTCTAGGGGACATGGTTATCACCACAGTAAACTAGTTTAAGCATCTTGTCCCCTTCACCTTAAATAAATTACGCTATCTGCAAGGAGTGAGTGATGTTGTTGGTAAAAGAGGTTAAAAGTAGAGGGGACTTACTTAGGTTTATTCGTTTTCCTTTAAATCTGTATAAGAATGATCCTTATTACTCTCCACAGCTTACCTGGGATCTGCAATCGGACTTTTCTCCAAAGAAAAACCCGTTTTTTCAACACAGTAAGGTAAGGGTTTTCCTTCTATACAGTGGCAAAGAGATAGTCGGACGTGTGGTTTCTATTATAAATAAGCGTCACCTGGATATCTACGATGATGGAGTTGGTTTCTTTGGTTTCTATGAGTCTGTAAACGATACTGCCGTAGCGCAAAAACTCCTTGATGTCGTGCAGGAGGAATTAAAAAACGGTGGTCTTAAGATAATGCGCGGGCCTATGAATTTCTCAACAAACGATGAGTGTGGTTTTTTGATAGATGGCTTTGACACCCCTCCTATGATTATGACACCCCATAATCCTCCCTATTACAATAACCTTATGGAGTCATGTCAAATGGCAAAGGTCAAGGACCTCTATGCTTATGTGAGGGAAGTCCCTGAACGACCTCCCGACAAGGTCGTTCGAGTTGCCAATATTGCCCAAAAACGCGGGATAACCGTCAGAACTCTATCTATGAAGGATTTTAATAAAGACCTCCTGCGGTTTAAGGAGCTCTATAATGCGGCATGGGAGAATAACTGGGGCTTCATACCACTTAACGATGCAGAGTTGAGTTATATTGGCAAAAAGCTAAAGACTGTAATTATCCCTGAACTGATGCTCATTGCCGAGAAGGAAGAGGAAACGGTTGGTTTTCTTGGTCTTTTGCCCGATTTTAACTTTGTGCTGAGAATGATGCACGGCAGCCTTAACCCAATAACCCTTCTTAAGGCTCTTTATTACTCTAAGAAGATAGATGGTATACGACTACTGCTATTTGGAATTAAGCCACAGTACAGGTTTAAGGGAGTTGACGCCCTCCTGATCAAGGAGATATTTAAGAGGGCATGGGAAGGGGGTTATAAACTGTCTGAGTTTTCATGGATACTTGAGGACAATGAACCGGTTAAGAAGATCATCGAGATGGTCGAAGGCAGGCTCTATAAAACCTACCGGATATATGAAAAACCAATCTGACTTTTTATAATAGTCCCTGTAGTTTTGTGCATATCTTTTTGAAGTTTAGGATGTCGAGGTACTCCCAATGTTTGTAGGCAACAACATAGAGACCTTTCTTGTTTGCATAGCTAATGATAGACCTGTCAATTACGATGTTAGCAAGCATAGGGATGATCTGTTTACCGGCGCAATTAGGGAAGAAGTCCGCAAGCGTCTGTGCCTTAGCCAGTATCTTGTCGACATCCCGTGAGTCTGGATTGGATTTTACCTCTACCATAAAGACCTTGTCCTGACCTATGAGCAAGAGGTCAACCTCACAGTTCTTATGTCCCCTCTTCTGCTTGGTCCTTTGACTAACATAAGTAGTTTCACACTTGAAGTATTGACTTATCAAGGGGATAACACCAGGGGCGATTAAGTCCTCAACGAGGGTTCCCTGCTTGTTAGAGATCTCACCTAACCTTTTATTTAATGCCCTGTTCTGTCTCTCAATCTTAGCATCTATAGCAGCCATCTCTTTACTAAATGCCACCTGTGACTCTTTATACTTCCGGTCGCGCTCTGCCTGTTCCTCCTTATATCTCCGGTCGAGCTCCGCTACCTCAAGCCTCATTGCCCTCATCTCCTGAAGTGTGGAGTTGTGAAGCTCTATCGCCTCGGCCATGAGGACCTCCAACCTGTCCACCCGTGATTCCAACAGAATATCCATAGCTATTGCCTCCTTATCTTTTATAATAGCACCGTCCAGAATCAGTTGACAACCGGGGGTGCATAAGAAAGTCGTGGGGATTTTTGAATAGAATGGAGGGCTTTGCCCTCCCTCAGACCCACCCACAAGGGGACCAGTCCCCTTGACCCCATTAATTTTATTGTCCCCCATGAAATTCTTATGCACCCGACAATCGGGGTTAAGGAGCAGAGCCCCTCCCTTCTCTCACAAAGTGATAGCTGTAACTGCTTCCCTGTATGTTGACAAAAGCTCCTGGCGCTGCACATCAGGTACTTCGTGAGCATCCAGGCAGCGAGTAAACACGTCGTACTCGTCGAGGTCATCCAGCGTCTCACCGGTGACAAACCTCTTCATGGTGCGTTCTATTAAACGATTGTTTTTTATGCGCAGGACCTCCAGACCGGTTCCATTAACGGCCCCTTCCAGGCGTTGTCGCAGGTCGCTTACGAGCTCATCCCCCTCATAGACGACCTCAAGCCATGCCTTACTGCCCTCGGCTTTTAGCTCATCAATACGTCTATTGATGGTTTTCCAGTCTCCGCAAATACACTCGAGGGCCTGGAACCTGGGAACAGGTATTGACGAAACCGTCGTGCGGTTAGTGCCTATCTCCACGCTCAATACATAGTTATCCTGCATCGCACTGCTGAACCCCATAGACAGGGGGCTGCCGCAATAACGTCTCGTCTCTGAGCCTTCTAACTTCTGAGGCACGTGCAGGTGTCCCAGGGCTAGGTAATCTATGCTACTAGGAAATACACCCGCCCCGATCTGTGCCAGGGTGCCAATGTAGAGTTGTCGAACGCCGTCGCCATCGACGCATCTACCGCCAGAGGTAAAAAGATGCCCCATTGCAACGATTGGAACTGTACTGTCAAGCGTGCTGCGAATCTGTACAGCCCTTTGACAGACGACGTTATAATGTACACTAATACCCTCAACCAACTTTTGGTGTTTATCCTGTACACTTTCGCCGGAGTCGACAGTTCTGACATCTCGCTCCCTTAGATAGGGCACTGCGCAGACGATCAGTTCCGCCACACCACTTGGGTCAGTCAGTACGATAACCTCTTGCTCAGGAAGCTCAGTGGCATAACCCACAACATGGACGTTGAGAGCCCGGAGTAACTCTCGCGGTGCATTCAGTAAGTACGGGGAGTCGTGGTTACCTGCCGTTATGACCACGTGGCGGCAGGTAGAGCTTGCCACCCTCCACAGAAACCGGTAATACAGCTCCTGCGCCCTGTTGCCAGGTGCGCTGTTGTCAAACACGTCCCCGGCCACAAGCAAGGCATCAACACCCTCTCTTTCGATAAGCTCGGCCAGCCATTTAAAAAAAGCCTCAAACTCGTCATAACGCTTTCTCCCATAAAGGGAATGCCCAATATGCCAGTCCGAGGTATGTATGATCTTCATATCACCGCTGTTAATTTAGCATTTTAGGGTTGTTCTTGTCATCTGAGGCATAAGGCTGTGAAGAGGTAAATAATAGGGAGGGCTTTGCCCTCCCTCAGACCCACCCACAAGGGGACCAGCCCCCTTGACCCCATTATGTCGCAACGTATACACATGTTTAATCGTATACTGAACTACTACCGATATGCTAGTAATTCTGTGTAATAAATTGTGCATTCTTGCTGCCAGCTTCAATAACATTAAAGGTAACCATCCCTAAGAGCCGATTATCATCCGTGCGTACCTCCACACGCCACAACCCCACAGTTATCTTGGTTTTATAAGTAAACCCCCTAAAGCCTCTATCACTACCACCAGTTAACCTGTAACCCATCCTATTGGTCAGCATCCAACGGCCCTCCTTAGAAGAATAACTGTACCAGTGGTGGTAGACCCTCTTCTTAAGCTTAGTCGGAGCAAATATGGAGGAAAAGCAGTAGACCCTGTCTCCGCTGCGATAGTAAAATGGGTTGTCCGATCCCTCGTAAAACTTATACCACGGTGGTTGTTCGTACTTTAGTACGTATTCGTTTCCACTGTGAACTACCTCATGGTAGATCCCAATCTTCTTAAGCGACAAGGGCACTGGAGGTATCAAGTCCCCTACGTAGAGCAAATTTAACAGAACAAATAATACCACTGTAAGGACAAAGGCCTTGCAGGCGTCAGTACCAACCTTAAACACCTCCCTCCTGTAAAGTAAAAAAAGGAGCAGTGCCTGTACTATCAGACCAACCGCCGCCCCCGCTAAAAAAACAAGATAACTCATATGCTTTAAGACGTTAGGCAGAAAGAATATAAAAAATGAGGCATTTACTAAATAATACTGCCCTATCTGCAGATAAAGATTCTTATAATGCTCTTCTAAAAACTCGTTTGCTACACAGAGGGCTATAAGGATCAGAAAGAATATAGACGTGGTTGTAAACGTCGCACTGTAAAAGTAATACACCACATAAGCGCTAAAAAGATTACCAAAAAAAAACTGTATCCCCAAGATAAACCATCTTTGATACTTCACTACAAACGCATTTTTTATAAGCTGTCTATGAACCAGATTAGACAGGACAATCAACACCCCCGTTAAGACAAGATACAACAGAAGGATTAGATTATCAGATAACGAGTCTATACGCTTAAGTGTTACCGCATTAAACACCAATCCCGATACAAAAAATAGAGCCTGAAGATGATACTTTATCTTAGCGTAAAATGCCTTAATATCCATTAGTATAACAAAATTAGAGGTCTATACATAACAGATTTCGCTTTGATTAAATACAAGACACGCATCACTTTTTACGGGGTCAAGGGGACAAGTCCCCTTGCAGTGGGGTCTAAGGGGGGCAGCGCCGCCCCCTTTTTTCTCTCTTTTCTTCTCCCTCGAACTGTCAGAGGCGGCCTGAGCGTAGTATGGAGATGATCAGCCATATGCCTAGAAAGAAGGCGATCATAAAGCCGAGGGTTCCTATTGCGGGTATATCAAATATCTTGGCGCCCACGTTAGAGACTGTGAGGATCGATGAGCTCATGATGATGGAGGCTATAACGATGCTAAAGGAGAGCCTGTTGGTGGAGCGGTCGAGGTCCCGTGTGAGTCTGTCTATGCCTACGATTGATATCTTGGTGGTAAACTCGTTATTTATGAGGCGCCTTAAGAGAACTCGCAGCTTCTTTGGGGTGTCTATTACCGAGTCGGCTACTTCTGAGAGATTGCGCTGGAGCTTGTCCATGACGCGCTTAGGTCCGTATTTCTTCCTAAAGAGTGTGGAGGTGTAGGGTGTTGCATGGGCGATAAAATTAAACTCTGGATCCAGCTCCCTCACGATGTTGTCTAAGATGAGCATACACTTGTCGATCAAGAGCATGGATGAGGGGAGCTTCAGTTTGTGCTTTATGGACAGACGGGTGATGGTGTCGAGGTATTTGGCAAAGTTTATCTCAGACAGAGCAGAGTCATACAGGGGCAGAAGCAGCTCCATCAAGTCGGCCATAAAATCCAGCTTGAACCTGTCTATGTCTTTCTCCTCGGTGACCATACCAAGGGCTATGAACTGGTCAATCATGGAGCTAAAGTCCTTGTTGATCAGGGCCAAGAGGATGGCAGCGATGCTCTCCATAACATCAGGCGTTATCCAGCCAACCATTCCATAGTCCACGATGGCCACCCTGCCATCAACCAGGACAAAGAGATTTCCTGGATGGGGGTCGGCATGAAAAAAACCATCGTCTAATATCATCTTGAAATAGGCATCCACAAGTTTTACCGCTATTTCGTGTTTATCTATCTGTGCCCTATCCAAAGCGTCCATATCGCCTATCCTAATGCCCTCGATCCGTTCCATGACAATAACCCTGTCTGAGATATACTGTTCGTATGTAAGCGGTATCTTTATGGAGTGTGAGTGTTTAAAGTTACCTGCAAAACGGACAATGTTTTTAACCTCTTCCTTAAAACTCAGTTCCTTCCTGATGGTCTTGGAGAACTCCTCCACAATACCCAACGGATTAAAGATATCGGCATCGGGCAGGTACCTAAGCATAAGATTAGACAAGAACCTCATAATACTGATATCAGTTTCAATGATCTCGCGTATACGTGGACGCTGCACCTTGACCACAACCTTCGTGCCATCCCTTAATACGGCGTTGTGGACTTGAGAGATAGATGCCGCCGCCACAGGGGGGTCCTCTATGGAGGCAAATATGGCCTCTAAGGGCATCTTAAGGTCGGTCTCAATGATCTCCTTTATTTCGCTAAAGGCAAACGGAGGGACCTCGTCTTGGAGCTTTTCAAATTCGTTGGCATACTTCTCTGTTATGAGGTCAGGACGGGAAGATAATATCTGTGCCAGCTTTATAAAGGACGGCCCCAGCTCGGCAAACGCCCTTCTGAGGCGCTCGGCCACAGTGGTTTCTATGATCACACCCTCGGTCAGGAGTCTCAACCGCTTTCTAAATGGTATGAGTCTGCTGAGGTTGAGCATCTCAATGATCTGACCAAAACCGTGCTTGATAAACACGTTCAGGATTTGTGTGATCCGGTTTATGTTCTTGTAGGTTCTGCGGATCTTTAGCAGTTCAAAAAACATTTACATCACGGCCGTTCTTTTCATGTATCTCAGGCGTCGTTGACAGAAGTACGTTTTATGGTCTCTTCAAGGTTATTGACCCTCACCGATAGGGAGTTGACCTTTTTATGAAGACTGTCAATATCCTCTTTTGTCGGCAGGCTCATTTTTTCTAAGGTCTTGGTTACCATCTCTGTCATACTTAAGGAGATATCCAGACCAGTCTGATTAACCTTTTCAGTCCAATCTTTGACCAACTTCAGACCCTGTGCCTCATTCAACTGCCCTTTTTGGACCAGCTTATCTATCAGTTCCATTACCATCTCCTGCGCACCTAAGGCTGCAAACATGGCATTCTTTAAAGAATTAAGTATCATTATATATTCTCCTTCCTATCGTAGTGTCTCTAACCCGCACTTTTTAGAGTTTCATAGAACTTGCTTATAGCAGCGTCGACCTTCTCGGTCTGCTTGATACCTCCCTGAGCCATGTCCTTTCTACCCCCGCCTCTGCCATCGGCCACAGATAGAACCTCCTTTAATACCCTGCCGGCGTCATACCTCTGCGTCAGGTCTTTTGATACCATAGCAATAAAGTTTGTCTGCCCATCAAGGGTGGAGGCCACCAATATAATGCCGCTACCGATCTTTTCCTTTAAACGATCGGCGAAATCCCTCAATCCCTTCTGATCAAGACCGTCTTTTCTTACGGCAAGGGCTTTATTGCCGTTTATCACAACAACCGAATCTATATGCCCTGCCGTCTCATTTGCCATCTCTTTGTGTCTTAGGCGTTCTACTTCCTTTTCAAGCTCTTTGAGGCGTTTGGATAGGGCTAAGGCCTTTTCTAAGGGTGTCTCAGACTTGAGGGTTTGAGCAATTGCATGTAGTTCCTCTGTGTTTTTCCTGATATATGTCAGCGCTCTTCTACCGATCAACGCCTCTATCCTGCGCACGCCCGAGGCTATGCTGCCCTCTGAGACGATGACAAAAGGTCCAAGCTCACCAGTGGCCCTGCAATGTGTCCCGCCACAGAGCTCCTTACTGAACCCGTCTACCTCAACGACACGCACGACATCACCATACTTCTCGTCAAACAGCGCCGTAGCGCCGTAGTCGATGGCATCCTTTAAGTCCATCAGGTGGGTATTGATAGGGAGGTTTTCGATGATCCTGTCGTTGACCATGTCCTCAATGGCGTTTTTATCGCCTGCGCTGATCTGGTAGAAGTGGGTAAAGTCAAATCTCAGCCGTGTTGGGGATACAAGTGAGCCGGCCTGTTTGACGTGTTCACCTAGCAGGTTTCTCAGGGCAGCGTGCAACAGGTGCGTGGCGCTGTGATTTTTCATCGTAGAGCGCCTATCCTGTTCGTTGACCCTACAACTGACCCTCTCAGAGACACTTATCTGCCCCCTTTTGACCACTACCTTGTGAATGATGAGATTGTTTGCGGTCTTTTTCGTATCCGTTACCTCTATAAGGGCGTCATCTGTGGTTATAATACCCGTGTCGCCCACCTGTCCGCCGGATTCGCCATAGAAGGGGCTTTTGTCAAGGATCACCTCACCCTCCTGTCCCTCCAAAAGGATATCGACGTTTTCTGAGTCTCTGACCAGGTAACGTACCTCGGCCTCTGACTCTAATAGCTCATAGCCAAGGAAGTAGGTCTCACCGCCTATCCGTGCAACATTGGTGTACAATGAGGAGACAAGCATTGACAGTCCCTTATCTTCTTCACTCCAGGAGGCCTTCCCGCGTGACTTCTGTTTTTCCATCTCCTGGGCAAACTCTGCCTCATCTACGGTCATATCGTTTTCCCTGGCTATCTCCATGGTCAGGTCTAGGGGGAAGCCGTATGTGTCATAGAGTCGAAATGCCTCTTTGCCGTGTATGATGTTCTGATTTGAGCTGCGCAGCGAGCCAACCAGCTCCTCTAATATCTCGGTGCCCTTTTCGAGGGTTCTGAAGAAGCGTTCTTCCTCATTTCTTAAGATATCCTCGGAGCGTCTCCTATCCATGATAATCTCAGGATAGATATCGCCCATTGCCTCAATCACCGGCTCCACCAGATTGCAGAGAAACGCCCTATCCATCCCTAGAAGCCTGGCGTGCCTTGATGAGCGGCGGATTATCCTTCTGAGGACGTAGCCGCGGCCATCGTTAGCAGGTATCAGCCCTTCGCTCAGGAGGAATGTCAGTGAGCGGATGTGGTCTGCCACTACCCGTATTGAGGAATCCTGCCGCTTGTTTTTGCCATAGGCAACACCGGTGATACAGCTAATGGCCTGTATGATTGGAGCAAATATATCGGTGTCAAAGTTGGATGGTTGATGCTGTAACACAGCGGTTATACGTTCAAGCCCCATACCAGTGTCGATACTGGGCTTGGGCAGGGGAGTCAGGATACCGTTGTTGTCTTTGTCATACTGCATAAAGACCAGGTTCCAAAGTTCGAGGTAACGGTCACAATCACAGCCAACCTTGCAGTCGTCCTTACCGCAGCCTACGGAGACGCCCTGGTCTATGATGATCTCAGAGCATGGGCCGCAGGGGCCTGTGTCGCCCATCTGCCAGAAGTTGTCCTTTGCCGTTAGAGGCACCACCCTGTCACGCGGGATCGACGTGTGCTCTAACCAGAGGGAGGCGGCATCGTCATCGTCCTCGTACACGGAGACGTAGAGTCGCTCAGGGGGCAGCTTAAACCACTCGGTTAGCAGTTCCCACGCGTATGTGATGGCATCTCGCTTAAAGTAGTCTCCGAATGAGAAGTTGCCAAGCATCTCAAAAAGCGTGTGGTGCCTTGCCGTAAAGCCGACGTTTTCAATGTCGCTCTGTTTGCCGCCGGCTCTCATACATTTCTGACAGGATGCAGCCTTGGTATAGGGTGGTGTGTCTGCACCAAGAAAGTAGTTCTTAAACTGTACCATCCCTGCATTTGTAAACGGTATCGTTGGATCATTCTTTGGGATTAGCGGCGAGCTTTTTACAAGCTCATGCCCCTTGCTTAGGAAGTATTCTAAAAAACGGTTTCTTATCTCTTTAGATTTCATTTTCTCTTGACTTTTGGATCGTTGCTTGTGATCTCTGTTAGTTTGTTGTTTACGAAGATCAGCTCTGTGGAGATAACCCCGCCCCATTTCTTATAGATCCATTGCACTCGTTCCTTGCCATCCGGCGTTGGGGGCAGCACCCATATGTCTGTTGGCGCCCCTAGTGCAAACCTGACCTCATCAGGGGCCATGTTAAAGGCTATCTCCCCTCTTCTGATATGCTCCTTGACCTCTGGTCTGAAGTCCCTTATCTCGTCCTCGGTATATCTTATCTCTGGTGTGCATGAATACAGCAGCGCCGATAGCGCCAAGATCAATAACGCTATTTGAATCCTGAGGCAGCGCCCTTTAGTAGTCTTCATATTTTTCCTCTTCTTTGTATTGTCTTAACACTTGTGAGATTGTCTCGCTGTCAAAACCGTGTCTGTATAGTAGTTCATACATCTTATTAAGTTTAACGTAAACGGGGAACTTTTTTAAATAGGCTGTTTTTTTATTTACGAGTTCTATCCCCTTCTCCAGCTCCCTCTCTGCTGTAAAGGTTAACTCCTCTATGATATCTCTGGCAATGCCCCTGGCTCTCAACTCCTCTTTGCAGGCAAAGGCGCCAAGGTGTCTGTAGTTCTCACAGTGGCTGAGTATCAAGCGGGCTACCCTGCGGTCATCTATAAAGCCAAGCTCTTTGAGGCGGAGGAGTTCCTCCTCGATATCCTCCGTAGGATAGCCTCGTGCGGTTAGTTTTTTATAGAGCTCAGCCTTGGTGTAGTCCCTGTTATTTAGGAGCCTATAGCAATATTTTCTGATTTCATTAGCTGTATTGTCCTGGGTTGATCTCATTATAAAGGAATATTATGGTATAGGTATTCCTCAATCCCTACATATCTTTTTTGAGAGTTTGTCGCTAATCTCGTTATGTCTTGTCAGAGAAGTTGTTTTTCCTTTAGCGGGATTCCAGAAAACCGAATGATTGCCACCTTCTCTATACAGTTTACATCCATACCGTTTAAGATGGCTCATTAACGCACCCCGCTTCATTCAAATTACTACAGTAAGCTGTTCTCTCACCACATTTTTGCCCTCATACTCACGGCGAACGATTTCACGATTGGCCTCTATGACCATACTCACTGCCTCCCTGAGATTTTCACGTACCTCATCAAGTGTCACTCCTTGCGTGTTGGCCCCTGGCAGTTCTTCTACATAGCCAATCCAGTAATCCCCATCCCTTTCAAATATAGCTGTAAACTTTTCCATAACAGTTAAGTCTCCCTATAAAAAACTTCCCTTGGCCTTCAGCTCCTTCCTACAGGCAAAGACACCCAGTGACCTTGAGTCTTCACATTTACTCAACAGCAGACTGACTGTTTTGCCCTGGGTTGATCTCATTCATCTGCGGAGGTAGAGGATGTTATCTTTGACAGGTTTCCGTTTGCCAGTATCTTTGACTCTATTTCGGTCATCAACTGCGGGTTGTCGTTAAGGAACTTCCTGGCGTTGTCGCGTCCCTGACCGAGCTTTGCCCCCTGGAAGCTGTACCAGGTACCGGAGCGTTCGAGTATGCCCATCTCCAGGCCGAGGTCAACAATCTCACCCGTCTTTGATATGCCCTCGTTGTAGTAAATATCAAATTCGGCCTGTTTAAACGGGGGAGCGACCTTGTTCTTAACCACTTTGACGCGGACGTGGCCGCCTGTTATCTCCTGATTTGACTTAAGGTTTTCCACCTTACGTATATCAAGTCTCATGGAGGCATAGAACTTTAATGCGTTACCACCAGTGGTGGTCTCAGGGTTACCGTATGCAACGCCGATCTTTTGTCGTATCTGATTTATGAAGACGACCGATGTGTTTGATTTTGATATCGCTGCTGTGAGCTTTCTGAGTGCCTGGCTCATAAGACGAGCCTGTAGACCGGGGAGCTGATCGCCCATCTCTCCCTCAATCTCGGCCTTTGGCACAAGCGCAGCCACCGAGTCTATAACGATGATGTCCAGGGCGCCGCTTCTGACCAGAGCCTCGGCTACCTCAAGGGCCTGCTCGCCGCTGTCGGGCTGTGATATCAAGAGGTCTACCACCTTTACCCCTATGCGCGTTGCGTAGGAGACGTCCAGGGCGTGTTCGGCATCTATAAACGCCGCAATTCCGCCAGTCTTTTGTGCCTGAGCTATAGCGCCCAGGGCCAGCGTGGTCTTGCCAGAGGATTCCGGGCCATAGATCTCCGTGACCCTCCCCCTGGGTAATCCGCCAACGCCTGTTGCTATATCCAGCGTCATAGAGCCAGTGGATATTACCTTTATACCTTCAGCTATGGCCTGCTCGCCAAGCCTCATAATAGAGCCTTTCCCATAGCTCTTCTCTATCTGGGATATGGCCATCTCAAGGGCCTTTTCCTTATCCTTCACGGAGCCTACCTCTTTTGTCATAATAAGCCTCTCCTTTTTATTGGAATCTACGTCCTATCTAATATTTACACTTTTCTCGGATTTTTTGCAATATAGAATATTAAAGCATCCTCTCTAAAAAACATGGTAATTTATTTTATCGTTTCAAGACATGGATGCCCACTTTCGTGGGAATGACAGTAATAGCCGTTTTCCAAGGATGCCATTCCTGAGAAACAAGTATGTCATTCCTGCGAAAGCAGGAATCCAGAAAGCTTAAAAGCATAGTTACCATCAAATATTAAGAAGATGCGGATAAACGTACCAGAAGCATAGTGTATTGTCAACAGTCGATTTAGATTATTAGGTTAAGGAGTTCTTTACGGATCTTGCTAAAGCTGAGGACAGAGGTGTATTCTTTGTTTTTCAGTTGGTCAAGAGACGTATAAGGGATTATACACAAAGCAATAATCCCTTACAGCTCTGGTTGATAAACCTAAAAACACATTTTAACCTGTTCCTTGTGACTTGTTTACTGCTTCCCTGG
This sequence comes from Nitrospirae bacterium MYbinv3, assembly GCA_002753395.1. GTDB lineage: Bacteria > Nitrospirota > Thermodesulfovibrionia > Thermodesulfovibrionales > Magnetobacteriaceae > Magnetobacterium. Next base: position 82,917 of record PEAB01000001.1, read on the forward strand.
CCTCTGTGGATATATTGACAACAGCGGCTTCGGTCCTTCTTTCTTTGGTTGACTCGTTTGCTTCTTCATTTGACCGGACATTTTGAGATGAACTGGTTTGATGAAGTGCTGGTGTATAAGTACTACCAGAGGAAACACCTTCAACAGAATTGGACATAATAGCCTCCTTTCTTAGCTCATACTGCTAAAACTTTCTTTATACCTTAATTATAACATTTTACTCAAAATATGCAACTTATTATTTTAAATCAGGTGCATAAGAATTTCATGGGTTTGTAGAATATAGAAGGGGAGACTCTGTCTCCCCTCAGACCTAATGCTGTTGACTTAAGGCTGTTAAAATGAATAAGGAGGGCTTTGCCCTCCCTAGACCCTCCCACAAGGGGACCAGTCCCCTTGACTCCGTAAAGATATTATACTCCCCATATTTTTCTTATGCACCCTTGGTATCCTAGATTCTTGACAAATTATATAAAATTGTTTAAATTGTACAGGGTATATGAAATCTAATATTAAAAAGGAGTTAGAATGTTTAAGAATCTTAAAATAGGCGTTAGGTTGTACATATTGGTTGCGTTTATGGCAGTTCTGGTGATAGGCATTGGGGGCATGGGCATAAGTAACCTAAAAACGACAAACGAGGCAATCCGTAGTGTTTATGTTGACAGGTTGATACCGCTTGCTCAACTTTCTGAGATAATGAGACTTAATCTCAGAAACCGGATCGAGATACTGGCCTCCTTAGAAGACCCCAGACCTGAAGAGATCAGCAAACGCAGCGCAGCTATTGAAGAAAACATCAATAATATATCCAATATCTGGAAAGAGTACATGGCTAGCTACTTAACGCCTGAGGAGAAGACTCTCGCCGATAAGTTCACCGAGCAGCGGGCAAAGCTCAGAGAAGAGGGTTTTAAGCCAGTTATAGAGGCGCTTAGAGCAGGGAAGATCGACGAGGCAAGAAAACTAAACGTAGAGCGTGTAAGACCGCTGGCAGGGCCTACGGCAGAAACAGCAACAGCGTTGATCAAGCTCCAGGAGGATGAGTCGAAGAAGCTCTATGAGAATGCACAGAAGAGCTATGAGTCGGTCCGTAACATCTCGATAGTAAGTATTGTGATTGGGCTGCTAGTTGCCATTATAGTGGCGCTGTGGATTATAAACAGCGTTGTCAAGCCGTTAAATGAGGGTGTAAGCATTGCCACCAGCCTTGCTGAGGGAGACCTCACCGTTAAGATCGACACGTCAAGTAAAGATGAGACAGGGCAGCTCCTTGGAGCTATGAAGAACATGGTCGATAAGCTCAAAGAGGTCGTTGGAAACGTGCAGATGGCCTCGGATCAGGTTGCCTCAGGCAGCAGCGAATTAAGTACAAGCGCTCAACAAATATCAGAAGGCGCTACAAATCAGGCGGCCTCCATCGAGGAGACCTCTTCCTCTATGGAAGAGATGTCAGCCAACATCAAGCAAAACTCGGACAACGCCCTCCTAACAGACAAGATAGCGGTAAAATCAGCTCAGGACGCCAAGGAAACCGGAAACTCCGTAAGCGAGGCCGTAAACGCTATGAAGGAGATAGCCAGTAAGATATCCATAATCGAGGAGATTGCACGTCAGACCAACCTCCTTGCCCTCAACGCCGCCATTGAGGCAGCCAGGGCCGGTGAGCACGGCAAGGGGTTTGCCGTTGTGGCCTCCGAGGTCAGGAAATTAGCCGAGCGCTCTCAGAAGGCCGCCGGTGAGATCACACAACTGTCCGCCTCAAGTGTTACCGTGGCAGAGAACGCCGGCGGGATGCTCCTGAAGCTCGTCCCCGACATCCAGAAGACGGCCGAACTGATACAGGAGATTAGCGCTGCAAGCAACGAGCAAAACGCCGGAGCAGAGCAGATCAACAAGGCGCTCCAGCAGCTCGATAACGTCATCCAGCAGAACGCCTCAGCCGCTGAGGAGTTGGCCTCCACCTCCGAGGAACTCAGCGCCCAGGCAGGTATGCTGCAAGAAGCAATCTCCTTCTTTAAGACCGGAGACAGCGGTAAAAAAAGGGCAGTTGTAAAGACAGTCCATAAACCCAAGATAACCCATATGCCCCCCCCAGCACCAAAAAAGAAGCAGGTCGCTCACGAGGCAAGACCCGCCATCGACATGGGTGATAAAAACAGTGACTCAGATTTTGAACGCTTTTAGAGGAAAAAAGGGAGGCAGAGCCTCCCCTCAGACCCCTCCGCAAGGGGACCAGTCCCCTTGCCCCCATTAAACTCCCCATGGATTTCTTATGCACCCCTTAATCTTCTGTGGTTGCATAAGTAATAACGGTTATTTTATTATATTACGTAATTGCTTTGGAGGTAGGTTAACAGTTAATGGCAAACCGTTGTTTTAAGGAGGAATATTGAACAACGACAAGGATGATGCTCAAGAGGACAGATGGATAGACATTTCCAAGGAATGATTGAAACAGCAGTTGACGCCATACTGACCTTAGACGATAGAGGTTATATCAAATACTGCAATAATGCGGCGGGAGAGTTATTTGGTTATACAAGAGATGAGCTCGTCGGCAGAGACATAGAGGTGTTTATACCCAGGGGGTTGAGCTTATTGAGTGGGCAGGCGAAGATAAATGGGTCTATTGTCATTAAGAAGGATGGCAGCAAGTTACCTATAGAGATAACCGGTTCAGTTTATAAGGTGGACAACAGGAGCTATTACATGGCAATAGTCAGAAACAACACATGCAGGCAAGAGCTGTTACGGTTGAGGGGGATGTACGGTAATGAATCTGAAACATTTATAAGAGCAAAGACAGAGGTAGAAGATCTAAAGAAACAAAAGGAGCTTATCCTAAGACAGCAGGAACAGATATTTGAGCTGTATGTCTATTCGGCTCATACTTTAAAGAATTACCTGTCAACTATTATAACCTTTTTCGATCTGCTTAAGAGGCGTAAAAACAAACCAGAGAAGCTGCACGAGCTGCTTGAAGAGGACTATATAGACAGCCTTGATTTTGAGCTTAAAAGTATGTACGAGCTTCTTGTTAGCGTACTTAAGAGCACCACTGTCAACAACGTCGAGGAAAATGACCTTAACGTCTGTGAATATATAAAGAAGAATCTGCTTCCGCTGCGAATGGGTAAAAAAAGCAGTTACTTGAAGGTGCAGAACGATTTCCCGTGCGATAAAGAGTATTACGTCAGGGGGATTGCCGTCAACCTGAATACCGTTTTACGCAACGTGTTTAACAATGCCAGAGATGAGGTCATTATGTTTTATGGCCCTTGGGACGATAACCTATATGTCGAAGGGAATATTGCAATTGACGATACAGAGACTGCACATATTATAATAAACGGATACGTGAAGGACAATTATGTTAAGATCTCAGTATCTAATTTAGGAAGGCTGGTGCCAGATGACAGAAAAGAAGTCATTTTTGAAAAGGGCGTTACTTTTAAGTCTACAGGAACCGGCTATGGCTTAAGCGATTGCCGCAAGATCATCAGCGAAATGGGCGGCAAGATCTGGGCCGAGGATTTTTATAACAAGGGAACAACGTTTTGTATCCAGATACCCCTTGCCAATGTAATAGAAGGAGGAGATGTAGATGATTGACCCGCGCGTTAAAATGCTCGTTAGACAACAATTCAAGACTATGAAGGTTCTGCTAATAGATGACATGATGCCAAATATAAAAAATAACACCATGTTGCTAGAGGACATAGGTTTCACAAAAAGCAACATAAGCTATGCCTCAAATGGTGCACAGGCGTTTTCAAAACTAATGGTGGTAAAACCGAATTTTATAATCACTGACTGGAACATGCCGATGGTAGACGGTTTGACGTTTGTCAAAAAACTCCGCGAGATCGAGGCTTATAAGGATATACCAGTTATTATGATCACGGCAGAGCCTGACAAAAAGGTAAAGGACGTAGAACCGTACGTTAACGCATTTCTAAAAAAACCCTACACAATACAATACCTTGAAGATACGATATACTCGGTAGTTGCAAGAAAGCTGCTTAAAGATAAAAAGGTGTAATGCCAAAGCAGGAATCTATAAAACACTTCACGCCTATGCGTCTCGATTTTTGACTACAGAGGCGCTCTCTGTATACACACACCTTTGAACTACTTATTTGCTATTCTCTATTAGATTTAAACAGAACGATCTACAACCAATGATCTCGACTTGATTTATTGGATAGAAGAATATCGCTGTGCATTTTATTATTGACTATACTTTTGCACTTTTTTATAAACCAGCATTTTATGCAGCTCTTGAAAATAGATTCCCGCTTACGCGGGAATGACAGGAAATGGCGCATTTAGCCCCTCTATGTCATTCCTGCGAAAGCAGGAATCCAGAAAGTGCAAAACTATAGTTAAGTCATAGTGTTTCTCAACTATTAAAATTAGACTGTAGTGATATAATGTCTACAAACTTGATATATATAAATATTTTAGAGAAATGAAGGTAGCCGTTTATGAAATACAAGGACGCTCTAAAAAGCATCTTACAAAAGATAGGTGTAACCACGCAACACTCACAGGAACAAGACAAGGAACTTGAGCGAGAGAGACTGATAAGAAAATACGACTCGTTTAAGAAGCTCCTCGACTGTAACAACAACGTACTGAGTGTTATGGCAGATATGGAGGAAAAGCTCTCAGGTGAGTTTCTGTTTGACAAACAGTACATAGTCCATAGCCTCATCACCCTGACAGAAAACCTAAAGGAGTTAGTAGACAGACTAAACGACTTGACTCATAACAGGTACAATGTACTGTACGACAGACTAAACCACATCGGACAGGATATAGAAAACGTGCTAAACGCCAAGAGAGAGATACCTATAGAGAGTTATACCCTGTCGCTTGACGAAATAACAAAGGAAAAAATCAACAGCGTCGGCGGTAAAAACGCCAACCTCGGTGAAATAAGAAACCAGCTAAACGTCCCCATCCCTGCCGGTTTTGCCATAACGGCCTATGCCTATAAAAGGTTCATGGAGCACAACACTATGCTTGAGAGGATACACAACCGGCTTGCCACACTCTCTGTAAACAACATGGAAGAACTCAACCGTGTGAGCGCTCAGTGCCAGGAAGACATATTAGGGGGAGAAATACCGCCTGAGATGGAACAGGCCATTTTGGACTCCACAGCCAGGCTATGCAGCGGCGGACATCATCTGTTTGACCTCTCCATCCGCAGCAGCGCCATCGAGGAGGACAGCGAGTTCAGCTTTGCCGGTCAGTATGCCACGTTTCTTAACGTCAAGCCCCAGCAGGTGCTGCAAAAGTACAAGGCCGTCCTGGCAAGTCTCTTTTCCCCCAGGGCAATATTTTATTACAAGACCAAGGGGTTTGCAGAGAATGAACTGGCTATGGCCGTGGGCGTCATGGAGATGGTCGACTCAAAGGTCAGCGGCGTGATGTTCTCTGATGACCCAAACGACCCAGGAAGCAACAAGATCATCATAAACTCTATCTGGGGACTTGGCCTGTGCCTGGTTGACGGTATGGTTACACCTGAGACGTATGTGGTGCTTAAGGACGATAACAATAGGATTATCGAGAGAAAAACAACTGAACAGGTTACCATGGTTGTATGCACCGCTAACGGCACCCTCAAGGAAGTCCCTCTACCCGATGGTGCAGAAAACTCAACCTGTCTGCAAGACAGCCAGATACTAGAACTTGCCAATTATGCAATCCTGCTGGAAAAGCACTTCGGCGTTGCACAAGACGTTGAATGGGTAATTGACGGAGACGATCGACTGCTTATCCTTCAGAGCAGACCCCTGATAATCTCAGTAAAGGAGACCCAAAAGTCCCTGCCAACCCGCATTGACGGCTACAAAGTGCTACTAGATAGCGGTATTATAGCCTGCAAGGGGGTAGGACACGGCAAGGCATATATACTAAAAAGCGAGGATGACCTGCCAAACATCCCTGAGGGAGCTGTCCTGATCGCAAGAAACACATCGCCCAGGTTCGTAACCGTCATGAACAAGGTCAGGGCAATCGTTACCGATGTAGGCGGCACCACAGGCCATATGGCCTCACTTGCCAGGGAATACCAGATACCCACTATCCTGGATACCGAGGTGGCAACGGTTACGATTAAACACAACTCAGAGATTACAGTGGACGCCATTAACTGCAACATATACGAGGGCTACGTCAACGAGTTGATAACATACCTGGAGAAAAAACACGACCCCTTTAAAAACACCCACCTGTTTAGGACTCTGTCAAAGGTGCTAAAACATATAGTCATGCTCAACCTTGTTAATCCAGAATCAGAGGATTTTGCCGCAGAGAGCTGTAACACGTATCACGACATTACCCGGTTTGCACACGAAAAGGCGATGATGGAGATGTTCTCTATGACGGATATGCACACCCTCAGTGATGGCTGCGGCGCAGTAAAGGTACATGCAGGCATCCCCATTGAACTTTACGCGATTGACCTGGGCGGGGGGATCGGCGAAACAACTAACAAGCTCATTGCCGTGGAGGACATTACGTCGGAGCCTTTTAACGCGTTTTTCAAGGGTATGCTCACGATGAGGTGGCCACAGGCAAGACCCTTTGACGTAAAGGGGTTTATGGGGATGATCGCCCACAGCGCCTCCATGTCAGAGGCAGACTTCGACGAAATCGCCAAAAGAAGTTTCGCCTTCATCTCAAGTAAGTACATGAACTTCTCCATCCGTTTGGGCTATCACCTGTCAACAGTGGAGGCCTTTGCCGGGGATAATATTAATGATAACTACATAAGATTTCACTTCAAGGGCGGCGGTTCCACCACCGACAGGAAACTGCGCAGGGTCAGACTGATCTCTGAGATCCTCAGACATCTGCACTTTGATATGGTAAAGGTAAAAGAGGACGTCATAGACGCCGCAGTGTTGAAATACAAGAAGTCCTCCATAGAGAGGCGCCTGCAGACGCTCGGTAAGCTGACCGTATACACCAAGCAGTTGGACATGGTTATGTACAACGACACCATCACGGACTCTTACATAGAAGATTTTGTAGAAGACTACATTGAACCGTGAGTATTAAATTGTAGGGGGCGCTTTGCAGAGGTCACATAACAAGATTGAAGACACAGACGCAGAGTTAGCAAACAGACAGGAAGAGCTTTTCCAGATGCGCAACATGACCGCTATCAAGCTCCTTGCCTCTGAGATAGCGCACGAGGTAAGCAACCCTCTGACCTCTATCTCTGTCTTTCTTGGCCTCTTATACGAGGAGATCGAAAAGGAAGAGACAAAAGAGACTATAGAGTTTATGCTCAAAGAGGTCGCCCGAGCCCAGGAGATAATACACAGACTTACGGATTTTGCAAGGAAACAGCCGCTAAACCTTAAGGAGGTCGACGTAAGAGAGCTCATTGACGGGGCGGCCGACATAGTGCTGCGCCAAAACGCCGGCAAGGCTATATGTCTTACCACGTCGTTAGGGGAATTGCCTCAGAACATCGTCGTAGACCGTATGTTTATACAGCAGGCCCTGGTCAACGTCCTCTCAAATGCCTTTTATGCAACCCCCCCCCGGCGCAACATCGATATCCGCAGCAACCAGGTGGACAACGCTCTAATCATCTTAGTTGAGGACACCGGCGGCGGCATCTCTAAAGAACTCTTACCTCACATCTTTGAACCCTTCTTCACCACCAAGGGGGACGCTGGGGGAAGCGGCATGGGCCTTGCCATTGCCAAAAAGATGATAGAGCTGCACAGAGGCACCATCACCGTCAACAGCACTGAAGGGCAGGGAGCTGCCTTCAAGATAACACTACCAAACAGTCAAAACAAGCTATAGTATAGTTTAAGACAATTTAATTTGTCTTGCTATCAATAGTTTTGCACTTTCTGGATTCCTGCTTACGCAGGAATAACCACTGTTCAGGCCAGGGGCAGGCATGTAACAGCTAAAAATGCCATTTGTTGTCATTCCCGAGAAAGCGGGAATCTATTTTCGAGAGCTGCATAAAATGCTGGTTTATAAAAAAATGCAAAAGTATAATTGCTATTTAATTTGCCACGTGAGATAATCAACTGTTGCCGGTGACCCACTGCTGGTTGTTGTATAGCCGCTCATAAGCCAGACGTATACCATCCCTGTGGTAAGGTTTTGGAAGACAATATCGCTCTTACCATCGCCATCAAAATCACTCACTCCCCTTATGATCCAGCCAAGATCGACTGTTGCCGGTGACCCACTGCTTGTTATTGTATAGCCGTTCATAAGCCAGACATAGATTGTGCCGGTAGTTACGTTTTGAAAAACGATATCGCTTTTACCGTCGCCATCAAGATCGCCCACTCCCTTTATCTGCCACATGAGAGCAACTGTTGCCGGTGACCCCATATCTTTTATCGTTGTCCCGTTCATAAGCCAGGCATAGATTGTGCCGATAGTTACGTTTTGAAAAACGATATCGCTTTTACCGTCGCCGTCAAGATCGCCCACTCCCTTTATCTGCCATATGGGATCAACTGTTGCCGGAGACTCCATATCTTTTATTGTAGTCCCGTTCATAAGCCAGACGTAGATTGTGCCGGTAGTTACGTTTTGAAAAACAATATCACTTTTACCGTCGCCATCAAGATCACCCGCTCCCTTTATTTGCCACATGAGAGCAACTGTTGCCGGAGACCCTAGAGCCTTGACTGTGCTGCCGCTCATAAGCCAGATAACAACCTGACCCGTAGTTATATCCTGTAATACTATGTCGCTCTTGCCATCACCATCAAAGTCACCCACTCCCTTTATCTGCCACGTCAGTGCTGTTGTTGGAGGGGCACCTCCACCTGTAATTGTAGTTCCACTCATAAACCACATATAGGTCTCACCGGTTTTTAGATTTTGCAAAACGATATCGCTCTTGCCATCACCATCAAAGTCATGACTTTTAGGCTTAGTACAGCACTTAAGATGTTTTGTCAGGATAGACATCTGTGGTCTATCCTGTGGATTAGAGAGGTCTTTTGGCTCTACTGAGAGCTTATAATCACTATTATTGTTATACCACCAAGGCCCGCCAGCCCAGTATGTTCCACCAATACAGTTTTCATCAAGATAAGTAAGGAACTTGTCCAGGACTGTCAACCATCTGCTGTCATCATAAGGTACTCCGTATTCGCCAATAAAGCCTTTTGCGTTTCTTCCTTTCAACCAATTTACAAATACCTTGACACGATCCACACCGATTTCAGGATATGCACCATCAGCGTCATAACTATTCTTGTACTGACCAGAGTTGTCCTTGTCAAAGTACTGATGCGCTTCATACAAGAAGTTGTCAGCAGGGTCTGTTACATTGAAAGCATTGTTATGGGTTGTCCAAGTATAAGCAGCGCTCCAGTTTTCCCCCGGTACCAAGATTAAGTGATTCATGTCTTGTAAACGGATACCGTCAACACCGGCCTGTGCAGCAGCCGGCCACAGACCTCCTGTGTCATGAGGTTCGTTCATCAACCCATAGGCATAAATAGCAGACTCGTTCTTGTAATGGGCAGCAAACTTTGCCCAAAAATCCTTGAAAACAGCATTGGGTAATGCACTTGACCCTATTATATCACCGTAATAGCGGGCAAAATTATGAAGATCTAAAATTACCATCATGCCCCTTTCCCTTGCAGCAGCGATAAAACTATCCATTCTGGCAAGTTCTGCTGAATCAAGCTGTCCACCCTTTGTCTGCTGCATCCTCTCCCAACGAAATGGCAACCTAATTAGCATTAACCCCTTACTCTTGTAATAATCAAGTTCCGCCGGCGTTGGATAAGTGTAGTCTGTACCATATGTACCTGGTAAAACACTCTCTCCAAATTCTGCGCTACATAGGTTTACACCAAACATACATGCTATAGAATTAGCATCTAAGCTCAAAAACATAAGCACTGCTACAACGACGATTCTTACTAGCTTTATATACATAATAAACCTCGAAAGATATTAAAGATATTTTAGATACATATAGTACCTACGATAATTTTATCTTACACATAACACAGAATTTAAACAAGAGAAATGTTCTTTTCAAAAAAGTGGTTTTTTGAAAAGTGTTCTTCACATGATACCATCTGCACATGATTTTTTCATCAGAATTATCAAGAATTGTCAGTGTTAAGGTGTTTATGGTATGCTATTTTACTGGTCTTGAGATAAATAGTATTGATAAAACAAATACCAGAGTTTAACATTGATAATGTTCCTTAGAACTTTTAAGTACATGGACATAAAGATATTTAAAATTAGGATTGAGTATTACGGGGTCAAGGGGACTGGTCCACTTGTGGGTGGGTCTGAGGGAGGGGGTTGCGAACCCCTGCGGCAGCGGCAAAGCCCTCACTTTTTTGTATATAATTAATTATGGGCAGGTACTTATATGTGTCAAGTGCTATAGATTATGGCAGACATTATTATAGTGGATGACGACCTTGGCGTTTGCCGTTCCTTGCAGATGCTCTTTAACAAAGACGCTCACTCAGTCAGCGTTGTACACACGGCCTCTGCGGCATTGCAGCTTTTAGGCGATAACCGCTACGACGTCATATTCACCGACCTGAAACTGCCTGATATGAGCGGCCTTGACATCGTAGCCTTTGCAAAGAAGCGCCTCCCCACCTCTGAGATCATCGTTATAACCGGCTATGCCACCATTGAGACCGCAGTGGAGGCCATAAAAAGCGGCGCCTACGATTACCTGACCAAACCCCTGTCAATTGAAAAGGTCAGGATTACCCTCAAGCGTGTAATGGAAAAGATTGAGCTTACACGCCAGGTAGACGTCCTGCGCAGACAACTGCACGACTCCATCAACTTTGAAAACATGATAGGGAGCAGCACAAAGATGCAGGAGATATTTAAGACAATCCGGCAGATTGCCGAGGGCGACAGCACAGTGCTCATCACCGGTGAGTCAGGCACGGGCAAAGAGCTTGTAGCCAGGGCTATACACTACAACTCACAGCGGAGAAGCAGTCCCTTTGTTGCCGTCAACTGTGCGGCGTTCTCCAGAGAACTTATTGAGTCTGAGTTGTTTGGTCACATAAAGGGGGCTTTCACAGGGGCCATAAAGGAAAAGACAGGCTTTATCGAGATGGCCTCTGGCGGCACGCTGCTGCTTGACGAGATAGGGGAGACCACAACAGAGTTCCAGGTCAAACTCCTGCGAGTCTTACAGGAAGGAGAGTATTACAAGGTAGGCCAGACATCCCCCTCTAAGATGAAGTCCAGGATAATAGCCGCATCAAACCGCAACCTGGAAAAGGCCATCTCCGAAGGCACCTTTAGAAAAGACCTCTTTTATCGCCTAAACGTCATCAGTATCCACATCCCGCCCTTAAGGGACAGAAGACAGGACGTCCCTCTGTTAGCACACCACTTTATTAAGAAATACGCCTCCAGATTAACCTCCAAAGAGGTAACTGCAATAACTCATGAGACCATAGAGGTACTTATGCAGTACGACTACCCAGGCAACATACGAGAGCTGGAAAACGCTATCGAATATGCCGTGACCTTCGCAGCCAGCAGTCAGATCACCCCTAACGACCTGCCTCAATCCTTTGCCAGCTTGAGTTTAAAGAGCGCCGGTGCTCAACTCCCTCTTATACCCCTAAAGGCCGCCCTCTACGAATACGAAAGGGCGCTGCTTATAGCCGCCCTCACCCACTGCGACGGCAACATTTCAATGGCCGCCAGACACCTGGCCATCCACAGGCAGCGCCTCCAGCAAAAAATAAAAGAATTCTCTATCGATACAGAAAACATAAAGAAATAGGAAGGGAGACGGCGTGAAGGGCGCATAAGAAAGTCGTGTTTTTTTTCAAAGAAGGGGAGGCCCTGCCTCCCCTCAGACCCCTCCGCAAGGGGACCAGTCCCCTTGACCCCCATTAAACTCCCCATGAATTTTATATGCACCCGGCGTGAAAACTAAAAAACTAAACTTGCATTAGCAGGTTTTACGCGTTCGGCTCGTTTGTAAGGTGAAACCATGTATTGTGCAGGCTGTGGATACCCTCCTCTGAGCATAATATCTTCAATGGTAAGTATTTGTATCCGGGGATAGCTCTTCTGATTTATCTCTGACTTGAAGACACCCTTTCCTGCTACCTCTTTTATCATCCCTCTCGTTGGTTCTTTTAATGTAATAAATATGCCCATAACTGCCTGTTCCCTATCTATGACGTGTCCTAGCTCCCTTATGTCTTTTACGCCTGTTTGTCCGCTCTTTACCTGGACAATTATCTTCTTGTAATCACTCTTACCGTTCTCAATATAGCGAAAGCCGTCAATGCCGGTGTCCTTCCCTTTTTTCTTATCTGCGTATGGTATAAAATCTATAAGAGACAATGCCCACCATTGGAACTGATATCTGTTTTGATCAGCCAGGGCCTTAGCCCCAGATAAGTCTACCGGTTCTCCTACAACATCGTAATCTTTTTTGGGTTCTAAGTCAAACATATCTTTAAGGCGCATCTTAATCAGGTTTGTCGCAAGGTGTGTTATATCAATTCCTATCCAGCGACGATTAAGCCGTTGTGCTACCGTAACAGTTGTCCCGCAGCCACAGAAAGGGTCAAGGACAACATCGCCCTCGTTGGAGGAGGCCCTGATAATGCGTTCTAATAAGCCCTCCGGTTTCTGCGTAGGATAGCCAAGACGTTGTTTATCTGCTGAACCTATGGATGGGATGATAAATACATCTTTTAAATAAGTCAAGCTGTATTGGCCGTGTTCATCTTCCTGAAAATCGCTTTTCGTAAATCCATATTTGTGCATCATATAAGATTTTTCTTTTTGTGGATTAAATACATAATCAGCGTTGGAGTCTCTTGAATAAAACAATATAACGTCATGCTTTCTGGCGTACCATCTCTTACTAACACCGCCTGTTTTCTAATGCCATACGATCTCATTCCTAAAGTTGCTTTTTCCAAAGATAGTATCCATGAGTATCTTAAGATAGTGGCTTGCCGTAGGGTCGCAATGCAGATAGATCGAACCTGTGTCTTTTAATACCCGTCTTAACTCAATCAGCCTTACGCACATCATGGTAAGGTAAGCCATCATATCATTCATGCCTACAAACTGTCTAAACGATAACATCATATTGGCTACATTGGATAAATTGGTCCCGACGATTTCTTGAAAGGCGCTCTCAGTCTCTTGCGTCCAGTGCCAGGCATCTTCAAAGGCCGTAATCTGCGCCTCAGACGAACTCCCAGCAGGTTCTTTAAACAGGAGATTGTAATCGGCCTTAGAGTTAAACGGTGGGTCAAGGTAGATCAGGTCTACCGATTCGTCAGCGATATGTTCTCTAAGGATTGTAAGATTATCTCAGTAGTACAGGGCGTTTCCCATTACATCAAATATATCAGATCGTCTTCACAAAAAGAAATATGTGTGTTGTCAAGGCATAGCATTTGAAGAAACTGTCTGAACCACGATTTAACGGATTAAGGGATTGTCAGGATTAGGTAATAGTATGGTATGAATCTATGTCCTGTAAATCCTTCCATCCGTTTAATCCTTGTTCAGACAATCCCCCAATCCCCGTAAGAAAGGGTTTTAAAAAACAAGCAGGAAAGTGGTATAGTATATGAGTTTATCAACGATTCGGTAAATGTAGTAATTAAGAGGTGGTATATGTCGCAGATAATAGCTTTTTCAGGTAAGGGTGGTACGGGCAAGACAACACTGGCTGGCCTTACCGTGAGGTACTTGATAGAAAAGACGGGCAAGGCGATCCTTGCCGTTGATGCAGACAGCAATTCTTGTCTGAACGAGGCACTTGGGGTCTCAGTACATGCCACAATAGGGGGGATACGCGAAAGCGCCCTTGCCACAATACGTGCAGGGCAGCGGCCAGGTGGTATGAGCACGGATGAGCTCTTTGATTACCAGGTGCAGACATCCATCGTTGAGGCCAAGGGCTTTGACCTGCTGGTTATGGGCAGACCGGAGGGGCCTGGCTGCTACTGTGCCGCCAATAACATCATCCGCAAGTACACAGACAAGATGGCCGACGATTACTCATATGTCGTCATCGACAACGAGGCGGGGATGGAACACCTAAGCAGACGCACCACGCATAAGGTCGGCGTCATGTTTATAGTAAGCGACCCCACCATCAAAGGGATTAAAACAGCAAGACGCATAAACGAGCTTATAGAAGAACTCGGTCTTGATATCGTCAACAGACGCCTGATCATCAACAGGGTGAAGGCAGACGAGGGCAGCGCCTTAAAGGAGGCTGACGAGGCAGATGACTTAACGGTTGCCGGTCTGATACCAGAGGACGGAGTCATCTCTTCGCTTGACCTGCGTGGAAGGCCTGTCTTTGACATACCGGCTGAGTCGGCATCGCTGCAGGCGGTATACAGCGTCTTAGATACTGTCTTATATTAGAAATAGAAGGGGAGGCTCTGCCCACTGTCGCAGGGGTTCGCAACCCCTCCCCTCAGACCTAATGCTGTTGACTTAAGCATTATTGATGTATAGCAAGTAACATCTTTAGAGCCACGCCTGACATTAATGGGGTCAAGGGGACCAGTCCCCTTGACCCCATTAATTTTTATTGTCCCCCATGAAATTCTTATGCACCCTATACCATGTGATATTTGCATAATGTGTGTGTTAAATGTTAAAATCGCCTAGTTTATTGGGAGGGCTTTTTATGGATTATTTTTTTAATGAAGAGCAGCAGATGGTTAAGGACCTTGTGCGTCAGATAGCGCAGGACAAGGTTATACCTGTCAGGGCGGAGCTGGATGAGAGGGAGGAGTTTCCTCATGAAATCATCAAGGTTTTAGCGCAGTCTGACCTGTTTGGCTTGTTTATACCTGAGGAGTATGGGGGGCTGGGCAAGGGGGCTGTTGAGTTGTGTATAGCAGTTGAGGAGTTAAGCAGGGCCTGCCTGGGAGTCTCCACAAGCTATGCTGCCAATGCCCTTGGCACTTACCCTCTGCTATTATTTGGCTCGAAGGAGCAAAAAGAAAGATATTTACCCGATATAGCCTCTGGAAGGCGACTTGTGGCCTTTGGTCTTACTGAGGCCAACGCAGGCTCAGATGCAGCAGGCATACAGACAACCGCTGTCAAGGACGGAGATGATTATAGATTAAACGGCACAAAACAATGGATCACCAATGGCTCAGAGGCAGAGATCTATACGATCGTCGCCATTACTGACAAGTCAAAGGGGGCAAGAGGCGCATCTGCATTTATATTAGAGAAGGACACAGAGGGATTTACCTTTGGCAAGAAAGAGAAAAAGATGGGCATACGTGCCTCTGTCACCTGCGAGCTGGTGTTTAACAACTGCCGCGTGCCAAAGGACAACCTCCTCAGCCGCGAGGGCATGGGATTTATCGTTGCGATGAAGACACTGGATCAGTCTCGTATAGGGGTTGGCTCTCAGGGAGTGGGCGTGGCTCAGGGGGCTTTTGAGGAGGCCCTCAACTTTGCTCGACACAGGGTACAGTTTGAAAGACCTATCATCGGCTTTCAAGCCATACAACACATGCTTGCCGATATGGCAATTCAAATAGAGGCTGCCAGGGCGCTTGTCTACTCCGTTGCTCGATACATGGACAGCGGCGCAAAAGAGATCACAAAGGACTCGGCCATCGCAAAGACCTTTGCCACAGACGTGGCAATGAAGGTCACCACCGATGCCGTTCAGATAATGGGCGGGTCGGGTTACATGAGAGAGTATCCGGTTGAAAAGATGATGCGAGATGCCAAGATCCTCCAAATATATGAGGGCACAAACCAAATCCAGAGAAACGTCATCTGTCAGAGCCTCATAAAGGAGGCAGCCAGGCAGGGTACAAAGAAATGAAAATCGTTGTGTGTATAAAGCAGGTGCCAGATACTACAGAGGTCAAGATAAACCCCCAGACCAATACACTCATAAGAGACGGCGTGCCAAGCATCATAAACCCCTACGACCTGCACGCCATTGAGGCAGCGCTGGACATCAAGGAGATGATGGACGCATCGGTAACGGTGCTGACGATGGGACCGCCGCAGGCTGAGAATGCGCTCAGGGATGCAGCGGCAATGGGGGCTGATGATGTAGCGTTGTTGACTGATAAGGTCTTTGCTGGTTCCGACTCGTGGGCAACGGCTTATGCCCTGAGCTGTGCGATCAAAAAGGTCGGTTACGACCTCATAATATGTGGTAAGCAGGCCATAGATGGCGATACAGGGCAGGTGGGGCCTGCCGTAGCCGAGTTTTTAAACATACCGCACGTCTCCTACGTCAGCAAGTTTAGCTCCTTAAACGGCGATGCCATCACGGTACGGCGGCTGATGGATGATGGCTATGACATCGTTGAGGTCTCGCTGCCTGCATTAATCACCGTCGTCAGGGAGTTGAATCAGCCTCGACTGCCCTCTCTAAAGGGTAAGATAAGGGCAAAGAAGATTGAGATCAAAAGACTCAATCACACCGACATCAATGTACCCCCAAAGAACGTAGGCGTTGAAGGCTCACCTACCCAGGTCAAAAACATATTTGCACCAGCGGTTAAGAAAGATAGAAGGATGCTTGAAGGTACGGCGGATCATCAGGTAGAAGAACTTATAGAGGCGTTGAGATGTATAAGATGTATATAGGTGACAGGGAGGAGTGCAGGTATGCAGATCAAGGTAGATAGCGAGCTCTGTACCGGCTGTGAGAGCTGTGTAAGCTCATGTCCCTACGATGCTATCGTTATGATAGAGGGGAAGGCGTTCATCAACGAATATTGTCAGTTGTGTAAGGCCTGCCTCAATGTCTGCCCAGAAGGGGCAATCAAGGAGTACTTTGTAAACGAAAGGATAGAGTCCCCCTCCTTAACACCTGGAGCAGCTTACAGGGGGGTTTTGGTCTTTGCAGAGCAGCGTCAGGGCAGGCTTTCTCAGGTGTCCTTTGAACTTCTGGGCGCGGGACGTCAGCTAGCAGGCAAACTCGGTGTTGAGCTAAGTGCGACCCTCTTTGGCTGTGGCGAGGCTGAGGCCAGGGAGCTTGTCAGTTGGGGCGCCGATAAGGTGTATCTCTGCGGAGATGAAAACCTGATAGCGTTTAACGATGAGCCATACACAGAACTTCTACACAGGTTGATAGTGCAGCACAGGCCCGAGATTGTCCTTGCCGGAGCCACAGCCCTGGGGAGATCGTTCCTGCCACGTGTAGCAGCCCGTCTGAGGGCTGGGCTTACCGCTGACTGCACCTCTTTAGATATCGAGGATGGCAGCAGAAACCTCCTTGCTATAAGACCAGCCTTTGGGGGAAACATCATGGCCACCATCATCTGCCCTGAGGCTAGACCTCAAATGGCAACCGTCAGACCAAAGGTCATCAAGAAAGGCAGCTATGACACATGCAGAACTGGCGAGATCGTTAATATAACTCCCCCTACAACTGCATCCCGGACTAAGGTCATAGACTGCATCAAGGACGACTCCCTCTTTACGATAAACCTTCAAGAGGCCGAGGTCATCGTCTCAGGAGGACGCGGGCTGGGCAATGCAAAGGGCTTTGAGATGCTCAAGGAGCTGGCCGTGATGTTAAACGCAACGGTAGGGGCATCAAGGGCAGCAGTGGATGAGGGGTGGATATCATACAGCCATCAGGTCGGTCAGACAGGCAAGACCGTCTGTCCAAAGATATACATAGCGTGTGGCATCTCTGGAGCCGTGCAGCATATGGTGGGGATGCAGTCATCGGATATCATCGTTGCAATAAACAAGAACCCGGAAGCACCTATCTTCAACGCTGCCAACTACGGGATCGTAGGCGACGTTTACGAAATAATCCCATTATTGATAAAAAGGATAAAAGAGTTCAAAGGAGATGGGGGCGCAGCCTCCTGCGAAAAAGCATGACTAAGATAGCCTTTGTCTTTCCAGGTCAGGGCAGCCAGGTTGTTGGCATGGGGCTTGACCTTTATGATAAGTACGACAGCGTTAAGGAGCTGTATCGTGAGGCCCAACAGAAGCTGGGCTATGATATAGGCAGTCTGTGTTTTGACGGCCCAAAGACTGAGCTTAACAGGAGCGTCAGGACACAGCCCTGTCTTGTGCTTACCAGCATAGCCGTGTACAGGGTGATGAGGGACAGCGGTCTGAACCCTGCAATAGTGGCCGGGCATAGCCTTGGGGAGTACAGCGCCTTGGTGGCAGCGGGCGTGTTGTCGTTAAATGACGCCCTGGTGTTGACACAGATGCGGGGTGAGTTTATGCAGGGGGCAGTACCAGAGGGGCAGGGATTGATGGCGGCCATCGTAGGGTTAGAAAGGGAGCAGGTAGAGAGGCTCTGTCGTGAGGTCAGACAAGTGCAGGAAGGTGGATACGTTGCACCGGCAAACTATAACTGCCCTCAACAGGTCGTTGTGGCCGGACAAAAAAAGGCGGTAGAACAGGTCATTGAGGCAGCCAAGACATCGGGTGCAAAGATGGCCAAGGCCCTGGCCGTGAGCGTACCGTCACACTGTGAGCTTATGGCTGGTGCAGTTGAGCGGTTGAGCGGCTTCTTTGACAACGTCACTTTCAATTCGCCGCTGATCCCGATAGTCAACAACGCCGACGCCGCTGTGCTCAACGACGTAGCAAGCATCAAGGCCTCGCTCTTAAGACAGTTGAAGAGCCCTCTCCTGTGGGAGGACTCCGTAAGGACAATGATCCAGGCTGGAGTGGATACCTTCATAGAAGTTGGACCAGGGACGGTGTTAAGCGGGTTGATCAAGCGGATTGACTCAAAAGCTGGTATATACTCTGTCTCTGACTCCGGCGGTGTGCAGCGGATACTACAGACGCTTGGCCATTAAGATAATAAATAGATAATCAACGAAATGGAATTCGCAAAAAGATTGTGGCTTTGGTAAAAAGTGTAAGTGTCATTCCTGCGAAAGCAGGAATCTATGCGTCATTTATCGGTCTAAGGTTTGGATTTCCGCTTACGCGGGAATGACAAAGATTTTGTAAACTTGCTTTATGTTGGTATAGATACTAATACGTAAGGGGTAAGATACCCTAAAGATGGAGGTTTAATTCAACATGGTTCAGATTTATTATGATAAAGACGCCAATACAGGTGTTTTAAAAGGGAAGAAGATAGTCATCATGGGCTATGGCAGCCAGGGACATGCCCACGCAAACAACCTAAGAGACAGCGGGATGGATGTGACCATAGGGATCAGACAGGGCGGTAGTTGGAAAAAGGCGCAAGATGCAGGGTTTACGGTAAAGACACCCTCAGATGCCGCTAAAGAGGCCGATGTTATTATGATCCTGCTTCCTGACGAGTTTCAGGCAGGGATATACGCCGAGGAGATAGGGCCACATATGAAGAAGTCAGCTTATCTGGCCTTTGCCCACGGATTTAACATCCACTTTGGTCAGATAATCCCGAAGACTGAGACCAACGTATTTATGGTAGCCCCCAAGGGACCCGGTCATCTGGTGCGGAGTGAGTACGTAAAAGGCAGCGGGGTGCCCTGTCTCATAGCCATCAATCAGGACCCAGCCGGCAACACCAGAGACATTGCCCTGGCCTATGCAAGCGCAATAGGCGGGGGTAGGGCAGGCGTCATCGAAACCTCATTCAGGGAAGAGACCGAAACCGACCTGTTTGGCGAACAGGTGGTGTTGTGCGGTGGTCTTACAGCCCTCATACAGGCCGCATTTGAGACCCTCGTTGAGGCCGGCTATTCACCTGAGATGGCATACTTTGAGTGTCTACACGAGGTAAAGCTGATAACAGACCTTATCTATGAGGGCGGTATATCAAACATGCGTTACTCGATTAGCAACACCGCTCAGTACGGTGATCTTACACGGGGACCTCGCATCGTAACAGGTAAGACCAAAAAGGAGATGAAGCAGATCCTTGACGAGATACAATCCGGTCAGTTTGCAAAAGAGTGGATACTTGAATGCAGGGCAAACAAACCAGTCTTTAACGCCCTTACGAAAAAAGGACAACAGCATCAGATAGAGACAGTTGGCGCTCAACTGCGTTCAATGATGCCCTGGCTCAAGAAGGACAGACTAGTAGACAAATCTAAAGCATAGCAATTGTTTAAAAGATTCGGGTGCATAAGAAGTCCCCTTGTGCGCGATACAATAAAGAAGGGGGGGTTGCCCTCCCTCAGACCCACCCACAAGGGGAGGGGTGAGGCACCCCTGCCACAAAGAAGACCCCTTGAAACAATGTATAATTTTGTCGCTATTGGAAATTTATGCACCCATATTAGCGCTATTTTGCATTGCAGACTCACGAGTAGCCTTATAGGTTTATGATAGAACTAAACCTCATAGTTTTTATTTATATAATTGAGTTATTATTATTATTTATAGGTTTGAGTGTGTATTATTATTTTAAGTACAAGAGCTATCTTGAGGTAGAGGCGATACAGGAGATAGAGATGGAGGTACTCCAGGATTTCCTGTCTAAGATGCTGCAACAGGCCCAAAAGGAGATGGAAACAACTAGCGAAAAGATGAGACAAAACCCAAAGCTGATCTTGATAAAGGACCTTCAGGCGCTGATGATTGAACACCTCAGCGCCATAATGAAGGCGTTTAAGACACAGGACTTCTATAACTTAGAAATATGGGATAAGGCCTTTGAGGGTTTTCATAATGTTATTAAAGAGCAGCAGGAAAAGCTGGCAGTTGAAGAAAACGACTGCGATACAACCATAAGTAAGCAAAAGATACTCATTTCACTCTACAGCGAGGAGCTTCAAAAACACAGTAAGGTTATAGCAAACCTGAAGAGGAATAACATTGTACTTATGGGCTATAAAGATACCGTTGATAGTATCTTGAATAGGTTTAAGGCCATCATGGTATTTAACATCAAGACAAACGATCGCTACAGATTATATGCTGATAGATCAAAGACCATTCAAAACATGCTTAACGAGTTTACTCAGAGTACAAACGAACTTGAAAAGTGCATAACTAACCTGGATACAGAAAACAATGCCCTTGACAAGCGGGTAAAGGAGCTTGACATAGGTCTTAGTAAGAGACCCCTTATGTATGAAGGATTACAGTGAAAAGTAGAGAGGACACGCTATCTGAATTTAGAAAGAAATCGCAGGAGGTGCAGGAGCTTCCTGTGATGTCTCACACAATAAACCTGGTTAGCAAGCAAGCATCCCGTGAGAGCGATGCTACCATAACGGAATTGACCGATACAATCCTGCAGGATTTTGCCCTGACAAACAAGATACTAAAGATGGTCAATACGGTTTATTATATCAAGACTCAGTTCTCAGGCAAGATCACCGTACTCTCGAGGGCGGTCTATATACTTGGTCTAGACCACATACGCAACGCCGCCCTGTCGCTGATGCTGTTTGAAAATCTACAGGACAAGAAACTGGCACGTGAGTTACGCAGCACCCTGATAAATAACTTCATAGGGGCAGTGGTTACAAGAAAGCTGGCCTCATCTCTGGATAACAAGAAGGTTGAGGAGGCCTTCTTGTGCGCTATGTTTTTTGACCTCGGTAAGATTGTAGCTACCTACTATATGCCCGTCGAGTGCAAGAAGGTTAAAGAACTGATTGCAAAAACCGGCGAGGATGAGCGGAGGGCGTCCTACTCGGTGTTTGGAATATCCTATGAAAACCTCGGTGTTGAACTTGCCAAGGAATGGCACCTGCCCGCTCAGATAATACACAGTATGCACAGGCCGGCACAGGCGAGCATCCCCAAACCAACAGAGGCTGAGGACGTGCTAAGGGGGTTTGTGGGCTTTTCAAACGAGCTTTGCTCGCTTATCATAAAGTCATCCACATCGGCAGATAATTGGAACAAGGCACTAGCCTCTCTCCTGCACCGTTACAGAAACTGCTTCTGTATTACGGTGGATGATGTCAGCGGCATAATAAAGTCCTCGTTAAAGGAGTTAGAAGAATATGCGGCTGAATATAACGTTGGACTTGAAGATGTTGTTTTTATCAAGATGGCCAAGCAATTATTAAGTTTAAAATCGGCAGAAAAATCGGTGGAGGTGGACTCTATGCCAACAACTGTAGAAGAAAAATATAAAGATATAGGTGGCATACACCTCTTGGAGTGCAACTTAAACATAAGCGGGTCCAAGGAGACCTCCGAGTCTCTGCTTAGTCGAGGCATTCAGGAGGTGGCAAACACCCTTATAGAGGAATTCACCCTAAACGACATGTTAAGGATGATCCTTGAGATTATGTATCGCGGGGTTAAGTTTAAAAGAGTAATAATCTGTATCAAGAGTGCGCGCGACAACATAATGGAGGCCAGATTTGGGTTTGGTGATAACGTCTTTGTAATAATGAAGAACTTCCGCTTTACAATGGAGGATGACTCCGATGACGTCTTCAATACGGCAATAAATAAAGGCCAGGATCTACTCGTAAACGACGTAAACGACAGACGAGTGAAGGGGCGTCTGCCACAGTGGTACATAAGACTGCTCGACGTGGAGACGTTTATCCTGATGCCTGTTATAATAAACAAGATGCCTATAGGGATAATCTATATGGACAAAGAAAACCCCGGCGAGTTAAACATAAGTTCGACAACCCTGCGTTACCTGAAAACGCTGCGCGATCAGGCAATCCTGGCCATTAAGTACAAACGCAAGTAGCTTGTTAGAGCAATCGTAGGAGCAGGTGCTATGAATATCAATGCGGCAATCATTGATCAAATGTTAAACGGTATTTGCAATAAGATTAAAGACCGTGCAGGTGATGAATTTCGTATTAATGATGACGTAAATCTTAAGAGTCTGGCCTTTGTTTATTTGTGTGTCAAGGTAACATTGGACCTGACAGATGAGAATGAGATCTTTGATTGCCTAACCGACGGTGGCGGTGATTTCGGGATAGATGCGTTTCATATTTCTCCTGTTTCTGAGGGTGAGTTTACCGTCACTCTTTTTCAGGGGAAGTACAAACAGAATCTTGAAGGAGACGCTAACTTTCCTGAAGGAGGCATTATGGGACTAATTAATGCAGTAAGATATCTCCTTGATCCAAAAGTAACTATTGAGAACATCAACTCGCGTTTAAAAGCCCAAATGCTTGAAGCTAGATCTCTGATTCAAGATTTCAATGTACCACAGGTGAGGGTGATTGCCTGCAATAATGGACTGATATGGAGTAAATCTGCTGATGAGCAAATTAATTGTGCAAATTTCGGGAAGAAAGTTACGTGGGAACACATCAATCACGATCACCTCTTGACGATTCTTCAAACTACAAAGAAGGTCAATAACAAAATCCAATTCTCAGGTAAAGCTATAGTTGAAGATATCGAGTTTGTTCGTGTTCTAATAGGCAGAGTTGCTGTTTCAGAGATTGAAGCGCTAATAGAAAGACATGGAGAACGATTGTTAGAAAAAAATATCCGTCGTTATCTCGTCCTTCAAGGAAACAGGGTTAACGAGGCAATCGAACTGACCTTAAAAGATAACAATGAATGTATAAAGTTTTATTTTTATAACAACGGTATCACACTAACCTGTGACAAGTTTACCTATAATGCCCTCCAAAGTAGTGATTACCAGGTTAGAGTAGAAAACCTCCAGATAATCAACGGCGGACAGACATGTATGACTATCTATAAGACCTTGAAAGATGCAAAACAACCTTATAATGCTTATGTACTGGTTCGACTCTATCAGCTTCCTAGTGATAACGAAAATCTTGTAGGTAACATAACCTATGCAACCAATAGTCAGAATCCTGTAGCTCTCCCTGATTTAAGAGCCAATGATAAAAAGCAAATAAGTCTTGAAACTGATATCGCACAACTGGGTTATACCTATCGTAGGAAAAAATCTGAGGCGGCAATGAAACAAAATGAAATAAATATCGGCATTGTTGCAGAGGCTATTCTAGCGGTTTGGAGAAAAAAACCACATCAGGCGAAGTTTTTCAGTCAAGAGCACTTTGGAAAACTATACAACATAATTTTTTCAGATAGCCTCACTGGGGCTCAAGCGATCATTGCAACTCTCATCTATAGATTTGCTGAAAATAAAAGAAAAAGGCCGCCAGACAATCCTCCCACATTTATTCGCTACACACACGCATCTTGCTCCATTGCTATGCAGATGGGTAAATACCTCTTACAAGACATGGAATGCAGCGTAGAAGGCATAACACACAAGTCTTTTAATAGAGTTATGCAGCTTTTTAATGAAAATGCACAAAAATATTTCGATCGTGCAATCAGTTCTATACAGATGGCTTTAAATAAACTATATGGAGAAACTCAACTGCCTCCTCAATCGCTCTCGGCAACATTTCGCCGCGGCGATCTCATCGAGATACTCAACCAGGTTGACCGTGAGTCATGCCCAAGGGCGTCATGTGGACTTAAGCCTTGACGTCATAAGGGACGTTAAGATATACCAGCGGCTCAATGGTTACCGGTTTTCCTGCGATGCCCTCCTGTTGACCGACTTCGTTGGGGTTAAGTATCCTAGACGCATTGCCGACCTGGGGGCTGGCTCAGGCATCGTAGGCATCATCCTCGCCAAACGCTTCAAAGACTCCCGCGTCGACCTCATAGAGGTACAGCGTGAACTCTCAGAACTCTGCACCAAAAACGCCGATGTCAACGAACTAAGCGACCGCATAACGGTTGCCAACATCGACATCCGCGACGTTGCTAAGAACATGCCTGCAAACAGCTATGACCTGGTGGTATCCAACCCCCCGTTTAGAAAGCTAGGCACCGGTAAGATCAACCCCTTTGAGGAAAAAGCCATCGCCCGCCACGAGGTCATACTCACCCTGCCTGAGCTGATGCAGGCGGCATTTCATCTACTAAGAGGCAAGGGGCGATTCTGTTTCATACACCATCCCAATAGGTTTGTCGAGACCGTAGAGTATCTCACACGTGCCAGATTCTCACTGGCCACCGTTCAGTTCATCCACTCCAACGCAGAATCCGAGGCCGTTATGATACTCGTAGAGGCCGTGAAAGAGGGCAACAGCCAACTTCTCATCCCCCCTCCTATATTCCTCGTCTAATAAAAAAAGGGAGGGCTTTGCCTACTGTCGCAGGGGTTCGCAACCCCCTCCCTCAGACCCACCCACAAGGGGAGGGGTGAGGCACCCCGGTCACAAAGATGACCCCTTGACCCCATTTACACAGCATCAAGAATGAAGGTTTAATTTATCAAACAATACCCGATTTCTCTTACTTGCATCTTGTATAAGTTTATCAAAAGAAATGATCTCAAGATATGTCTTTAAATTGCTATTATAATTAAAATAGCCCATATCATCTGGAGATTTTGTCATGCCATTATCTTCTGCAAGTGTTATTAATTTTTCTGTAAAATCGCATAATATATATGCATAAAATCGTGTATTCTTGTTGATTAAAATTGGACGCCCATCTTTATCTTTGGCTTTATTTCCTATTATCTTTCTGATATATCCATATATTTGACCTATCGGGTTATCTTCTTCAGTATATGTGTTTCTACCAGGTCTCTTAAATTCAATAATTACAATCGAGGAATAAGATGATTCTCCATCAACAAAGGCAAAAGGATTGTTAAAGATAATGATGTCTGGTCTTTTTTCACTATCAATACTGACGTTTTCCAATTTATTCAAAGGTACGTCTGAAGCCAGATAATTATGATAAGAGAGTTTCTCATCTATTATCCATAGATTCTGTTGTTCATAAGTAATCTCATCAGACGTTGTTTTCAACGGAAATATAATCTCATGTATGCTGTTTTCCTAGTTGTATTTTACGTTTTCATCATAACTAAGATTATTTTTTAATATTTCCAACATTGTTTTCCTATGAATTATATATTCCGCAAGTTTTGATTTTCCAAAATCGTTAATCTTTTCAATCAAGACTTTGTACATCTCCAAATATATATCTTGCACTTTAACTGATTTCATATTCAGCAATCTTTTGCTCTCATTTTTTATTTCTCTCTCAAACTTTGACTGTATTTTATGAAGTTCAATTTCAAGGTTGATTTTATTCTTAGCATCTTTTATTTCATTAATATCATCTTTTGCATACTTTAATAAAGGTCTATATTGAGGAGCCTCATCGTGGATGTATGTCTCGATATATTTAACCTTTTCATCCCTTATAATATCCAGAAGCGGTTTCAAGTGCTCCTTTACCTTTTTTATTATACTATCTTTTAAATTACCTTTATGAATATCATCTTTGAATAGTTCCATGTTCTCTTCAGGCAAATCAAAGTTAGTTCGTTCGGTATTTACTGATTTATCTAAATAATCACTGGCCACATATGCAAGATATATAAATGGTTTACCCTCATCATCCTTTAGCTTCTTATTCAAGTCAGGAATATCATTATCAAGAAAATCGTGATTGACCTCTCTGTTGTTGGCTAGATAATGGATCTTATGTCTGTTATCATCACTTTGATATAATCTCAAGTGAATTATCTTAAATTCATGTGAACCGATCGGTATTTTATCTGGCAAGCCATATTTCTTTATTTGATCATTAAACATGTCATTCAGCAAAATCTCATTACCGCCATCTATTAACCTTATCCGAGGACATGAATCCGATAAAAAATAAACAACACAATGTTCTATAATTCTTGCAGCGATAGTTTCTGGTTTCTTTCTGCATTCCTTCTTATAAGGTTCCTTATATCCGAGCAACCTCACCATTGTAGCCCTTTTTTCGCTTTCTATATTGCTTATCGAATGATCCTTTACACCACCTTCTGATAAAGTAAATTCAAAGGTTCTTTTATGTAAGATGTCGCGTTGAGTGAAAACACTCTCGATTTGAACTTTTTCAAACGCTTTCAACCATAAGAAACGACCAATCCCTTTACCCCCTCTTTCAGCCTTTGCCGTAGAATCGGATGTTAGAAATGAACTAAAATTATCTTCATTAAAGCCTATACCATTGTCTTCGATCGTGAAATTTATAATAGGTTTTAGCTCTTTTTCTTCAAAATCGAATTCTAATTGTTTACTATCTCTCTCTATATAAATGTCTATGTTCTTTTGCTGAGAAGCGTTTTCATTTACTGCATCTATTGAGTTAATTATCCCTACAACGACAGTTTAGAAATAGAACATGGCAAAATAAACGGTTTACATGCTTTGGTGTTATTTGAAGTTACCGCAGAAATCAACCGTTTAGACTGGAAGTGACGTTGTAGGGTTATTTAAAGTAGATTCTATCCCTGAAGACAACCAGATAAGAAATGTACTGGACAATGTGGATAGCCAGGAATTAGCGCCGGTATTTAATGCGTATTTCAATAGCTTACAGAGGGGTAAATATCTTGATTTATATCGCTTCTTGGGTAATTCCTATTTAGTTCCGATGGATGGCTCAGACTACACACATCAGATAATGCACCCTGATATGAAACAGGTACTTACCTCTTATGCCAGAGGAGATAAGAAATACGGATGGTGCGAATAAACAAGATTGTGAGATAGAGGCTGGCAAAAGATTGGTT
>PEAB01000023.1 GCA_002753395.1 Nitrospirae bacterium MYbinv3
TCTTGACTTAAACCTTTAATAAATCTCATGATAAAAATCCACTCCTCATAGTCGTCTGTAAACTTCATCACATATTATATTTCATATAAAAACTTTTGTCCAGGTACTTATATCTGTCTGGTCAATGGAACAATATTGTCGACCATCTAAAAAAGGCTGCATAATTCCCCATGAATTTCTTATGCACCCAGAAACAACCATTTAATACGGTTTTTGAATATGGATTCCCGTTTTCACGGGAATGACAGTAAAGGGTATTTTGCGCCCATCTGTGTCATTCCTGCGCAAGCAGGAATCCAATACCCATTAATTCCTTATGCACCTGCTCTTGCAAAACACGCAGATTCCCTATATAATACTTAATATGTTGGAACCCCTTGTAAGTGTTGTGATGCCTGCATATAACCACGAGCTCTTTGTTGAGGAGGCAGTGGAGAGTGTGTTGATGCAGACGTACACCAACCTGGAATTGGTGATAATAAACGACGGTTCAAGCGACAACACTGAGACTCGGATACTTCAGTACGACGACCCAAGGATCAGGTATGTGTACCAGCAAAACTGGGGGTCTCATAATGCTATCAACCACGGCATAGGTATCGCTAAAGGTCAGTACATAAGCATTATAAACTCTGATGACATCTACCACTGCAAGCGCCTTGAGACGTTAGTTGAATACGCACAGCAAAACGGCCTGAGTTTTATTATTACTGACATCGGCCTTATTGATGCCAGTTCAGAGCCGATCACAGACCCTGACCATTGGTGGAATATGTGGTACGGTGATCTTAAGCTTCACTACAGGGCTACAAGCTCGGCTCTAATGGCTATAATGGCAGGAAACTTCACGATCAGCACATCAAACTTCTTTTTTAGCACATCACTCGTTGATGAGATAGGTCTTTTCAAGGCACGCAAGTACACGCTCGACTATGACTTTGCGTACAGGGCTATAAAGCATGATGAAAAGGCCTTTACTTACTTAATAGATAATCAATTGTTGCTGTACAGACTACACGGTAAAAACGCTATCCTGAAGAACCCGCTGCTAGCTAACATAGAGACCTTTTATTTTCTAAAAAATGCAATTAAGGAGCAATTTGGCGACGATATACACACACCCATCGAGCATGTCAATAAGATAAAACGCTATATAGTCAGGACCATTAAACAAAAGTGGCAAGATGAGGTTATAAGGTTACAGGCAGAGTCCCAGTGGTGGCAGGCAGAGGTCACTAAGTGGCACACTGAGAGCAGCAGAGCGCAAATTGAGGTGCAGAAATGGCACCACGAGGCGATGAGGTGGCAGGATGAGACACTCAAATGGCAGGCAGATGCGCAGAACTGGCAGGCACAAAGTCAAACATGGCATGAAGAGGCTCAAAAAAGACAGATTGAGCTTCAGATAAAATCTAATGAATTCAACGATAAACTTCAGTCCGCAAAGACGGCTTACGAGGACTTGCGGGCCTGGAGCTACGAGATGATGAGCTATGCCACTCGCTTGTTTAACGAACTCTTTATCTTCAAAGATTCCTTTAGCTATAAACTTGGCCGGGTGCTAACGCTGCCTGCCAGGGCCGTCATGGGCAAAGGAGATTCCACCAGTATATCGGTTTATAGCGTAAAGCAGTTGCGATTGAGTATCGAAGGCCTTATCGATAGAGTAGATATCGTATCGTTTGATATCTTTGACACACTCTTGGAGCGTATTATAGAACCACCTGATAAGGTGAAAGAGATAGTCAGCCGTTATGTCTGCCACTATCTAAAAACGCAACGAAATATTGATATATCACCAGTTGACTTTCTGGATCTCAGAAACAGTGTAGAGGCACAGTTAAGACACAGGTCTTTGTCAGAGGGCAGAGACTATGAGTGTCTATACAGCAAAATAGTAAGGGGTATTGTAGAGGAGTTAACTGGCAGGCATGACGAGGAGTTATTCGATATTATTATAGCTTTAGAGCTTGACGTCGAAAGGAAAGTCCTGTTTGTCAAAGATGGCATCTTAGACATACTTAAAATGATCAAAGATAGAGGAAAACAAATCATTGCCATATCCGACATGTATCTAGATAAGGAATACATAGAGGCCATCTTCAGGGATAAGGCAATAATCGAATACTTTGATAATATATATGTCTCATCGGAAAACAGTGTTGGCAAACACTCAGGCCGATTGTTTAAGCAGGTCTTATTTGCTCAAAAGACCTTACCAGAGAGGATGTTACACATTGGAGATAACAACCACTCAGACAGTAAGGTACCGTCAAGCCTGGCAATAAACGCCATACGTCTGTTTGACTCCGATTATCATAAAAGAAAATACGCCCTGCTAACCTATCATCGTCTTGCAGCAGACACCCCCTACTGGCGCGGCAGACACCTTATGCAGATGATCCATCCCGTCAAGGACGACAATGACTTTTTCTATCACTACGGGTTTTCTTTTCTAGGCCCAGTGTATGCAACGTTCATCTATGGGGTGGTTGGGGCAATCAGGCACTATAAGATCAAGAAGGTGTTTTTTCTTGCCAGAGAGGGTGAACTCTTCTTTGATTTATTCAAGATTGCAGCCCCTGAGTTACTATCCCCTGATGAGACGCCGCCGCTTGAGTATGTGTACCTGACACGAAAGTCTACAGCTTTGGCCTCAGCCTATAGAGGGCTCACTTTCGAAAAAGCGGTATTGCCCTTTTTTAATCCAAAACAGGAGGGGCTCTATTCTTTATTCAACGTCTATGGGCTGCCCGTACAAGAGTGTTTTGCTATAGCGCGCAAGCACGGTTTTACTGACTTAAAGGAACCTGTAAACGCCTGGAGCGACTATAGATTTGGCAGTTTTTTACAGGATGCACAATTCCAACGTCTCACAATCAAGTATGCGCGTTCTGCAAGGAGACTCCTTCACAGGTATCTGCGTCAGATTGGATTCTTTAATGGCGAATCAGTTGCCTTTGTTGATATCGGCTGGAATGCCTCCATACAGAAGTTCATACAGGATGCTTTTAGCAAGCGAGAGGACTATCCCCACGTATACGGCCTATACCTGGGGTTTTGTGATGGTATTAAGCACATCTTTGATTATGAAAAAAATACGATCTTGGGTCTCCTATATGATGAACGCAACAATAACCCAGTAGAACATATCTTTAGCCGTTTTGAGGAGTTGTTTGAGGAAGGCGCCAGGGCGCTGCACCCTACAACAGTTGGCTACTGTCAAAACCCTGTCAGTAAGATTGTCGAACCCGTATTTAAAGAGGAAGTCTCCAGCGACAGGGCAGAGGAAGTCCTCTTTAATGAAAAGATAAAAAGCATAAAAAGTGGCTCTAGTGACTTTACCAGACAGTTTATGAAGGCGGTCAAACTCACGGGGTATAGCTTTGATGACTTAAAGCCCTTTATCCTCACTATGGCTGAGAGGGCGGTAGCATTTCCCAATAAAGAGGAGCTTGCCAACCTGATGGAATTGAAGCACTCCGAGGATTTCGGCTATAAAAACATCATGGACTTAAAGGCTGATGTTATAAAAAGTAAGAAGATCCTGTTTAAACCTTCTGAGCTGAAGAAAAAGATACGGTGGTCGAACTGGAGGTACGGGACGGTGAAGTCATTAGGACTGCCAGGTGGCAATTTTCTATTCAGGATCTTTGATGCCCTAAGGAGATTTTAATGAAAACACCGTATTATAAACACAACTATGATCTCAGCAGGTGCCCGGTTGAGGGACTTTTAGTAATAGCGCTCTTACATCGTTTTTTGTCTTTATTCAGAAACCGTTACGCAAATAACACACCCAACATCGCCCAAGTACTTATGGTTTACATCATGCACCGGTTTTTCCACATCTTTCACTACTTATATATCCTCAGAGACTTAATAAAAAAGGTCAAAAAGAGACTCCACATGCTCATGCCCATAAGATAAAACCATAGGTATAAATGTATATTCTTTATATTTCTTGGTAACTATGCTTTTATACTTTCTGGATTCCTGTTTACCCCTGTTCAAGCCAGGGGCAGGCTGTGGAATGACATATTTGGAAAACAGCCATTACTGTCATTCCCACGAAAGTGGGAATCCATAGTCTTGAAACCATAAAATATTTTACCATGTTTTTTAAAGTGGATACGGATAAATGCTGCCTTATGGTTTATTTGTAAAACATAAGAAAGAGGAGCAGAGATATGATCCCTTGCTCCCCTTCATGTACATTAACAAACTTTATTGGCTCAAATTAATTTACTTTACAATAACGTTACTTTATCAACTCTCTTATCAGGTTCATCTGCTATCTACATCTGTATTCAGGGGTCGTCTTCCAATAATCACTTCTGCCAAAAAGCTGTTTCAGTAATCGGGCTATTAGCAGCCTGCAACGGCCTTTCTGATAACCTTCTTTCCATCCTTGGTTTCAATAGTAACTTCAGCACCTTCTGATACGGGTGTCTTAGCTTCACTTTCACCAGCGCCACAGGTAACTGTTACATCTTTGCTTGTCTTCTTATCCGTGACGACCATGCTTTCAATGGCATCACCTTTCTTAGCAACACTCTTTACCTTTCCAGAAATCTTATCTGCTGCTACAAGTGCGGTAACTGCTACTAAAAGAAAGACTATCAAGAGAATTGATGTTAGCTTCTTCATATATTCACCTCCTTTTCATATAAATAATTTATTTTGTCCTAATTTGGATTGTCTAATTATATCATTGATTTTATTATTTGTCAATAGAAAAAACCTGAAGGTGCTTAAGAAACTTATGGGAACAAAAACATACTTTACTGGGGTCAAGGGGACTGGTCCCCTTGTGGGAGGGTCTAGGGAGGGCAAAGCCCTCTCTATTCTTTTTGCATCTTCACAGCCTTAAGTCAACAGCATTACCCCTAACCCCTCCCATCAAGGGAGGGGAATTGGATATCACTACCTCTGCAGGACTACCCAGAATAAATTTACCATGGACTCAGGGTGCATATAAAATTTCTCAATATATTAGTGGATTGTTTATAATAGTATATGTGGGAGATACCTAAAATACTCATTGTAGAAGACGAGCCAGAATTGTATGAGTGTATAGGCATGATGATTAAACGCATGGGGTATGAGGTCTTACCGCCTGCCGTAAACGGTATCGAGGCTATAGATATCACAAAGAGTTATAATCCTGACATCATCTTGATGGACATAGGGCTAGAAGGGAATATGGACGGTATAGAAACTGCAAAGCACATAAAAGAGATCTCAGACGTACCCGTGATATACGTATCGGCTCATGACGATAAAGGGTTTTTTAGGCGTGCAAAGTCAAGCGGTCCTTATAGCTATCTCATTAAACCTATAAACAGGAGAGAGCTTCAGGCAAACATCGAAATGTCTCTGTATAAACATAAAATTGGCCGAGATATTAAGGTAAACAGGGCAATGGCTGAACTCTCAAAAATGCTTATACATACCGATCCTGTATCTATTGACGAGTTAGCGGAACAAATTCTGCAGTATGCTAAGCAACTCACTGAGAGTACCTATGGCTATGTTGGCTTCATTGATCCTGATACAGGTTTTCTGATCATCCCTACCTTAACAAGAGACGTTTGGTCCATGTGCAACGTTACAAATAAGAGTATTGTTTTTGAGAAACTCGGCGGTTTAATAGGGTGGGTGCTGGACAACAAGATGTCTCTTTTAACAAATGAACCTGAAAAAGATCCAAGGAAAGGTAGAACACCGGAGGGACATATCGTTATAACACGGTTATTATCAGTACCAGTGTTGATAGGCAACAAACTCATTGGGCAGATATCCGTTGCCAATTCCACACATGATTATACAGAATCTGACCTGAATGTGCTTGAGCGTCTTGCCGATTACTACGCCCTAGCTTTAGAGCGCAAAAGGGTTGGCGATGAATTGAAAAAATACAGCCAAACCCTTGAACAAAAGGTTAGGATGCGTACAAAAGAACTTCAGAGTTCAAACAGACTGCTTGAGGAGGAGATTATCACAAGAAAAGCGGCCGAGCAGTATCTCGAAAAGGAAAGCCAGTTTAGCAATCTCATAATAGAAAACATGGCCGATGGCTTAAGCGTCTGCCATGCCGTTGATCAATATCCATTTGTGAGGTTTACCGTTTGGAATAACCGTATGACAGAGATAACAGGCTATAAGATGGAAGAGATAAATCGCCTTGGATGGTATCAAAGCATGTATCCTGACAGGCATATACAGACACGAGCGATCCAGCGCATGGAGCGCATGAGAAAAGGTGACAACATCGTCGCCGAGGAGTGGGAGATCACACGTAAGGATGGCGCCAAGAGAATCCTTTCCATATCAACCTCTATCCTTGATTCTGAAGATAAATCTGTCCACGTCCTTGGCCTAATGCAGGATATAACGGAGCGTAAGAAGGCCGAGGGCAAGTTGCGCAGGTTTTCCTACGTGATTGAGCAAAGCCCCGTGGTTGTTACAATTACTGACACTGAGGGCAGGATAGAGTATGTAAACAGGATGTTTATTCAGGTAACAGGCTATAGCTTAGACGAGGTAGCAGGTAAAACCCACAGGATATTAAAATCCGGCAAAACGCCTCCAGACGTCTATGAAAGTCTTTGGAGTAACCTCATTGCAGGACAACAGTGGCAAGGGGAGTTCTGTAACAGATTAAAGAACGGTAAAGAGATCTATGAACGTGCTACGGTGTTTCCATTAAGGGATACAGACGGCAAGGTGACAAATTATCTCAAGATATCTCGTGATATAACAGAACAGAAGCGCCTTGAGGCCGAACTACGCCAATCACAAAAGATGGAGGCTATTGGGCAACTTGCAGGGGGTATTGCCCACGATTTCAACAACATACTCTCAGCCATAAAAAACTACGCCTTCCTCTTGAGAAAAAGGCTCAAAGACGATGAGCTACTCTTGAGTTTTGTTAATCACATCTTCTCATCCACTGATAAGGCTGCAAATCTGACTCAAGGTCTCTTGGCCTTCAGCAGGAAGCAAGTAATAAACCCAAAACCTATAAACCTCACCCTCGTCATAGCAGATTTGGAAAAGCTACTTAAGAGACTCATAAGGGAGGACATAGAGCTGCGGGTAATATTGCACCACGCAGGCATAACGGTAAATGCCGACAACGTTCAGATTGAAATGGCGCTTATGAACCTTGTCACTAACGCCATGGATGCCATGCTTAAAGGCGGAACGCTGCTTATAGAAGCGGATATTATTCAGATAGACAAGGACTTCATAGACAGGCACAACTATGGCATTGCCGGCCCATATGCCCGTATAACGGTATCGGACAATGGAGTGGGTATGGATGAGTCTACGAGGGAAAGGATCTTCGAACCTTTCTTTACCACCAAAGAGCTGGGCAAAGGCACTGGACTGGGACTGGCAACCGTCTATGGCATTGTCAAGCAGCATGATGGATACATTTACGTATACAGTGAATTAGATTCAGGCACTACTTTTACAATACTCCTGCCTCTTGTAAACACAGCCATTGAGCAATTACCCAATGTTGAATTAACCAAGGCAAGAGGCGGGAGTGAGATTATACTGCTGGCCGAGGATGATACGGAGATGCGCATAGGAACAAAGGTAGTCCTTGAGGAGGCTGGTTACAAGGTCATTGAGGCCGCAGACGGAATAGATGCTATAAAGAAGTTTGAAGAAAGCATAACTGAAATCGACCTCGTCCTCTTGGATGTGGTGATGCCCAAGGCAAACGGCAAGGTCGTCTACAATCATATAAAGAATACAGGAAGCTCCGCCAAGATTATTTTTGTTAGCGGTTATCCCTATGAAATGATTAATAATAAAGGCATTTTAGAGCAGCTCGGGACATATTTGCAAAAACCTGTAAGACCTGATGACTTGCTCAATAAAATAAGGGAGGTTCTGGACGAATGAAAAACGCAAAGGTGCTTGTCATTGATGATGATGCTATATTACTGGATTCAGTTGTTCTGATCCTTCAGGAAGAGGGGTATGAGGTAACAGCCTCCTCAAGTGGAAGAGATGCCCTTGAGATATTAAGACATGATAGTTTTGATGCCATAATATCTGACGTAAAGATGCCAGGGATGTCTGGGATTGAACTCTTAGGAGAGATAAATTCAGCCGGTATTCAGACCCCGATACTCCTTATGACGGCCTTTGTCGAGATCAAGATGACAATTGAGGCTGTAAGAAAGAAGGCCTTTGACTTCATAATAAAGCCTTGTGAACCAGATGACCTTATATTAACTGTTGAAAAGGCCGTACAGTTCAGTCACCTTCTGAAGATGGAGAAGGACTATAAAATAAGCCTTGAGACCACGGTTGAAAGAAGAACTAAAGAACTGAGTGAGGCACTCAAGATGGTTCAGGAGCTAAACGACGAACTTCTAAGACGTCTTATTGCGGCTGCCGAGTGCAGGGATACGGATACGGGTGCACACATAATGAGGATTGGACTCTACGCTCAACGGCTCTCAGAGGCATTGGGTATGTCTCCTGATTTTGTCGAAAGCATTGTTTTTGCCGGTACACTTCACGACATCGGAAAGATCGGGATAGCAGACAATATACTGCTTAAACCATCAGGACTCACCAAAGAAGAGTTTCAGGTCATGAAAGGGCATACCCTCATAGGCAAAGGTATGCTTAAGGGTTCCTCAAACGCCAAGATCAAGATGGCCGAGTCAATCGCCCTATGTCATCATGAGAGATTTGATGGCACCGGTTATCCCGACGGCCTAAAGGGTGAGCAAATCCCCATCTCTAGTCGTATTATTATCATCTGCGACCAGTACGACGCCCTTATGATGAGAAGACCCTACAAGCCTCCCTTAGGACACGCCAAGACCTATGAGATCATTACAAAGGGAGACGGACGAACCATCCCCCAACACTTCGACCCCGAGATCCTTGAAGCATTTAAAAAGGCATCAGCCAACTTCGAGGAGATATTTAACACCCATCAGGACTAACGCAGTGCATAATAAATACCAGCCCAGTAATAGTTCAGTATACGATTGAAACATTGTGTATAAACGCGCTATATAATGGTGTCAAAGGGTCGGTCCCCTTGACCCCATACAATACAACATCTTACATTCTGAAACATAATATACCTCTTTGAATGCAACTTAGTATTACTATGAATAAAACACCACTACCTCTTACCCATAAGAAAGCAATTCCCTTACGCTGATCAAGACCCCTGTTGATATGGCGTCGAGGTCATAACCGCCCTCCATTGTGAAGATC
The DNA here is from genome assembly GCA_002753395.1 of Nitrospirae bacterium MYbinv3. Lineage (GTDB taxonomy): Bacteria > Nitrospirota > Thermodesulfovibrionia > Thermodesulfovibrionales > Magnetobacteriaceae > Magnetobacterium. Next base: position 9,265 of record PEAB01000023.1, read on the forward strand.
ACCGGTATACTGGCCTTGGCGCTAACAATACCTCTTGTGATGTCCTTAATACCGTCGTCAGTGACCATAAAACCGGATAACGGGTCATCTCTGTGTATGTCGTAACCCGATGACACCAATATGATGTCCGGCGAGAACTTGTTTACCTGTTCGTGCAGCTTGTCATAATAAGCCTCGTGCATATGCTTATCCCCTGCCCCATAACCCAAGGGTATGTTATAGGTATAACCCTTGCCCTTGCCTGTTCCTGTCTCTGAGATACCTCCGGTGCCAGGATAATGAGGATATTGATGCGTGCTAAAATAAAATACCGTATCATCACTGTAAAAGGAGTGTTGAGTTCCATTGCCGTGATGTACGTCGAAGTCTATTATAAAGACTTTGCCATAACCAAGCTTTTGGGCAAACCGTGCTCCAATGGCCACATTGTTGTAGATGCAAAACCCCATACCCCTGTCTGCCTCAGCATGGTGCCCTGGAGGTCTGACTGCGCAGAACGCCCTCTCTATATCACCCGCCTTACAGGCCTTGATGGCGGTTATTATCGCGCCGGCTGCATAGAGGGCTGCCTCGTGGGTGTTCTCGGACATGTAGGTGTCAGGGTCCAGATAACCGGAACCAAGGTTCTTGACCTTTTCTATGTAGCGTTTGTCGTGAATCGTCTCTATATCCTCAAACGACGCCTTCTCCGGTGACATGTGAACGAGCTGCGACCATACGTCTGATCCCCTAAGCTTAGACATTATGGCAATCAACCTGTCCTTGGATTCAGGATGATACTCCGGCATCAAGTGGGTTAGATATATATCGTCATAAATAAAGGCAGTCTTTTTCATGTGATCTGCTTACGCCCCCTTTCTGTGCTATTTATTATAAAGAAGCTAAATTACTAGGCTAGTTCCAGGGCAGAAAAAAAGTATGGTATCTCAAACAAGGCAGAGGCGGTAGAGTCAGAGCCGTGTACGATGTTCCGTTCGATATCGGCGGCAAAGTCAGCTCGTATGGTGCCAGATGCAGCCTCTTTTGGGTTTGTGGCGCCCATGATCGTCCTCACCTTGTCTATAGCGTTATCCCCTTCCAACACCATTGCTACGATAGAGCCTTCTGACATAAAAGCCGTAAGGCTGTCATAAAATGGCCTTGCCTTGTGCACTATGTAAAATCCCTCGGCCTCCTTTTTTGAAAGTGCCAGCATCTTTAAACCCACAACCCTTAAGCCGTTCTTTTCAAATCTGCTGATCACCTCGCCAATGACGTTTTTCTGAACCCCATCTGGCTTGACAATCGACAACGTCCTTTCCATTATATCTCCTTCAAATCTATTATTATTACAAATTAAGCTTTTCTAGCAAACCCCTGACCGCGTTAACGGAGTATTGAAAATCGCTTCTCTCCTGTGCGTTGAGGTCCAGTTCGATTATCTTTTCGACCCCGCCCTTGCCTAAGACAGCGGGTACACCAGTGTAAACACCATCGACGCCATATTGACCTTCTAAGAGACAGGCAGCCGACAACACCTGTTTTTCATCAAAGAGGACTGCCTTAATCATCTGAACCGTAGAGGCTGCCGGTGCGTAGTACGCACTGCCCGTCTTAAGTAACGAAACCACCTCTGCCCCGCCGTTTCTTGTCCTCTCAACCAACTGTTTTATTACGTCTTCTGGCAGCAGCTCGGTGATCGACACACCCTTTACGGTTGTAAACCTTGGCATTGGCACCATCTGATCGCCGTGCCCGCCTAACGTTAGGGCTTCTACAGCTTCCGGTGAGACCTTTAACTGCCATGCAACAAACGTCCTAAACCGCGCAGAATCCAGGATCGCCCCCATGCCCATGACCCGCTCTTTTGCCAGGCCACTTTTTCGCCACACCAGTTGAGCCATCACGTCCATCGGGTTTGTAACCACGATTACAACGCAATCGGGACAGAACCTTGCCACGTCAGCGCTTATACCGTTCAATATATTAGCGTTCGTATTTAGGAGGTCATCCCTAGACATCCCAGGCCTTCTTGCGATACCGGCAGTTATCACGACAACGTCGCTGCCCTTTATGTCAGCCATGTCGTTCGTACCGGTTATAGACACCGACGAGCGGTACAGGGGACAGGCCTCCGATAGATCAAGGGCCTTCCCTTGCGGCATACCTTCAACTACGTCAAAAAGGACAACGTCGGCCATATCCTCGTAGGTCAGCAATTGAGCCGTTGAGGCCCCCACGTGCCCTGCTCCTATTATCGTTACCTTCTTTCTCATCTGCATATTATACAAAAAGCATATAGCATTGTAAAGATACGAATTGAGTATTGAGTTCATAGAGTTTTCTCAGCGGTTCTCACTGAAAATGAATGTAACTTATAGATATATAAGCAATATACTCTAAAGCCCCGCGAAATATATTTTTCATACACACAGTAACTATACTTTTGCACTTTTTTATAAACCAGCATTTTATGCAGCTCTTGAAAATAGATTCCCGCTTACGCGGGAATAACAGGAAATGGCGCATTTAGCCCCTCTGTGTCATTCCTGCGAAAGCAGGAATCCAGAAAGTGCAAAACTATAGACAGTAAAATACTTATAAGTACATGGACATATATTATACATATTTAGGATTGAGTATTATGGGGGTCAAGGGGACTTCTTTGTGGCTGGGGTGCCGCACCCCTTCCCCTTCTTCCTTACCCCCATCTCTGTCCTAAAACAGTGTAACAGAGACATTGTCGCCCAGCGAGAGGCCGCGTGAGTCCGCTGGTATGACGATAACACCCATCGACTTTACAAGGGTTGTGATAAGACCAGCCTTACTTAAAACTGGCTCGGCATAGATTTCGCTGTCCTGCTCAAACACCCGAACCCATATGTAATCGACCCTGCCTGTTACCGAGGGGATGCTCTTTGTTAACTTAACCTTTAGAACAGGTGTACACTCATAATCTAACTGCTCTGCGGCCAGCTTCCTCAAAACCGGCTTCGCAAATACGTCGAAACCCACCGTTACCGCAGCCGGATGCCCCGGTAAACCAAACATCGGTGTTCCATCCACAACACCGGCTATAATGGACTTGCCAGGCTTTATGGCCACCCCATGAAAAAGAACACCGGGATTACCTATGGCGTCTAATATCCTGGCAGTCATATCCATCGTCCCGACCGAACTACCACCGGTTATGATTACCATCTGTGCCTGTTTGCGAGATTCTTGTACGATGGCCATTATGGCTGCATAGTCGTCCTTGATGATCCCCTTAAGTAGAGGCGTTCCTCCGGCCTTTTTAACCATGCCGTAGAGGTTGTACGTATTGACATCCCTCACCTGACCCAGTCTGTAGGGCTTATCGGGTGCTACTAGCTCATTACCTGTGGCTATGATGGCCACAACCGGCTTCCTAAATACCTCTACCTCTGTGATGCCTACACCTGCAAGGGCGCCTATATCCTGTGGCCTTAACCTGCTTCCCTTGCGGATGACGACCTGACCGGTTTTTACATCCTCACCTCTTTGGATAACGTTTTCACCTTGTACGACCACCCTGTTGACCTCTATAAACATTTTATTAACGACCTGAGAGTGCTCAAGTAACACCACGGCGTCGCTGCCTTCAGGGAGCATCCCGCCGGTTGGAATCTTTGCAGTCTTACCGGCTATGATCTTTAAATCCGGTTTATTACCCATCAAAACCTCACCCGTTAGTGTTAGATACACGGGCATCGTATCTGAGGCCCCAAACGTGTCAGCGGCCAAAACTGCGTAGCCATCCATTGTAGAACGACAAAAACCTGGAAGTTCCTCCATAGCTGTTATATCAATGGCTGAGACGCGATCTTTAGCATCAAGAAGACCTACGATTTCAGTACCTGCGGGGGTTAAGACTGCATTATCAAGGAGTCTAAGCGCATCAGACAGAGAAATTGCAACGGCCCTTCCAGGCATATCATGTCTCATTTTATTTTACAAACAGGCTTTTAAACAGCTTGCCGTGGACGATCTCACCGGTAGGCTTTATGTTGACCACGGATGAGTCTGGCCCCTTAGAGAGTATATCGGTTATCCTTAGGAGGGATTCTTCGATCAGCTCCCTTATAGTCTGCTTTTTGGGGACATACGAAATCATCTTGGGTTCGTAAACCGTAGTAAAACTTATAGACGTGAAGATAGACATGTAGACCATACTTTTAAAGATTCTTTTGTTGGTTTTAAACGAGAAAAATGTGTTACACAGCGAATTTTCAAGGAATGCGTCGTTGCGTCTTTGAACGCTCTTACCGATGGCTATAGCCTGCAGCCAATATTTTTTTTGTATCAGGCTGTCAGCTTGTAGTTCGTAGAGGGTGTGTTTTATGTTTTTCTTTTCGTTTGTCAACAGCTCGTGTGCAACCGTGTCAGCAGATAGGTGAGAGAGGTATCCGTATGCAAAGGCCTTTTGCTGTCCGGTTCTGGCATTTTTCAGCAGGTTGAATCCAAAGCCCCACGAATGAGAACTTGTATCCTGAGGCAGGTACTTCTTGCCAAGGACGATGTCGGCAACTATGTTTCCATACAGGTAGTCATCCTTGAATCTTCTTATAATCGAGTACACTACCGGTGGGATAAGATAAGCGGACGACAGGATCTCGCTGCCAAGATACATATGGGTCAATGGCCCCCAAGCGTAACAATCTGAGGGTAGAAGTACAAACCCTGTTATCAAGGTTAGTATCATCATAATATGATCTATGATAATATATTTACAGGAATATTTCTACAACTATATTTTATAAGAATGGAAGAATCGTATCCTCTTAAAAAGAACATGGTAAGTTTATTTTCATGGTTTCAAGACATGGATTCCCACTTTCGTGGGAATGACAGTAATAGGCGTTTTCCAAGTATGTCATTCCACAGCCTGCCCCCTGGCTTGAACAGGGGTAAGTAGGAATCCAGAAATCTTAAAAGCATAATTACCATGAGATATAAAGAAGATACGAAGAATAGAGAAGTGAAAATAAAGAAGGAGGGCTTTGCCCTCCCTTAGACCTAATGCTGTTGACTTAAGCATTCTTGATGTATAGCAAGTAACATCTTTAGCAGCCACGCCTGACATTTACGGGGTCAAGGGGACGAGTCCCCTTGTGGGAGGGTCTAGGGAGGGCAAAGCCCTCTCTATTTTTTAGCATCTTCACAGCCTTAAGTCAACAGCATTAGGGGTGAGCACCCCGGCCACAAAGAAGACCCCTTGACCCCATTATATCGCTTGTTTATACACAATGTTTCAATCGTATAATGAACTATACACTGTTTCTATTGCATTTGTTAGGGTTCGTATGGCAAATTATATATGTGGTAGAAAAAATATTAGGTAAAGAGGTGATTAAGATCGGAAATCAATGGGTATTTAGGTATGTGGTGTTTTTCTTCGTTGTCTTATTCAACTGTAATATGGTAGGGGCAGTAGTTCTTGACCGTGTTGTGGCGGTAATAGACAAGGATGTTATTACTTGGAGTGAGTTGTACAAGGCATTGGAGTTTGAGATGAGAGAGGAGCTAAAGACACTCAAGGGCAATGAGAGGCAAGAGTTTTTTAGCAAACATGAGAAGGAGTTTCTTGATACGCTGATCGAAGTAAAGTTACAACTCCTTTATGCCGAAAGTCATAATATTGGTGTGTCAAAGAATGAGTTAGATGCGGCAGTTGATGACATAAGGCGTAAACACTCCTTATCGGAACAGGAGTTTTATGATGCCCTTAGGAAGGAAGGTTTCAGCGTTGAGGAGTACAAGAAGAGATTGAGTGAGCATATACTTATAAGTAAGGTTAAAAACTCAGAGATTGCCAATAAGGTAATCGTAACGGAGGAGGAGATCTCTGGAAGGATTAAGAGTAAAAAGCCGGCTGTAGTCTCTAATAAGTACAGGATACGGTTGATTATTCTGTCCAAGGCAGAAGACCAGGACAAGGGGCAAGGCAAGGACAAGACTGGTGAAGGTTTAGCGCTAAAGAAGAAGGCCGAGTATGTTTATGACAAGTTACTCATTCTTGAAGACTTTAAAAAGCTAGCAACCCAGTATTCCGATGGACCAAATGCACTAAACGGTGGGGACTTGGGTTTTATCAACAAAGAGGAGATGGATAAGGACTTCCTTGCGGTCGTGGAGCAGTTGAAGGAAGGTGAGTTCAGTAAGATATTTGTCACCGGCAAGGGGATGAACATAATACAATTGGTTGAAAAGAAGGCGGCCGATACCGAGGGACAGATAAGGGATGACGTGCGACGGGAACTGTTTGCCGAGAAGTCGAAGAAGACCTACAAGGATTGGATAAAATCCTTAAAAGAAAAGAGGTTTATAAAGGTAATGCTATAAAGTGCTTTAAAAAAGTCTTGACAAACCCTTTAAATATTAATATAATTAATAAAGGTATGACAAAGGCCGATATAGTAAATGCGTTATTTGAAAACGTTGGTCTTCCGAAGAAGGAGTCAGAGGAGATCATAGAGATAATCCTGGAGACGATGAAGCAGACTTTTGCTGAAGGTGAGTCTATAAAGATATCTGGATTTGGATCTTTTAACGTAAGAAAGAAGAGGTCGCGCAGAGGCAGGAATCCCAAGACAGGGGAGGATATCGAGATATCGCCCAGAAGCGTGGTTACGTTTAGGCCTAGTAGTATATTAAAAGCTACAGTGGAGTAGCATATGTGGAGTTAGTAATGGGGTGTAGATAGATGCTTAAGTCACCGACAACAACACAGGATGACCGGGAAGAAGTCCCGCAGAAGCTGTTTTATAAGATCGGGGAAGTAAGCAGTATAACTAAGTTAGAGCCATACGTATTGAGATATTGGGAGACGGAGTTTAATTTCCTAAGGCCACGTAAGGGGAAATCTCGGCAGCGGATGTATCAAAAAAAGGACATTGAGATGCTGTTGGAGATAAAACGTCTGCTTTATGAGGAGCGTTTCACGATAGAGGGTGTCCGCAAGAAGCTGGCCTCCAAGTATATGGACATGGTAAAAGAAGATGGCGAAGAGGACATCGATATGGAGCTGAAAGAGACGATAGATATGATCAGGGGTCGGTTAAAGGAGATATTACATCGACTTAAGGAAGGCGGGGCGTAGCGCAGCCTGGATAGCGCACTCGCTTGGGGTGCGAGTGGTCGCCCGTTCAAATCGGGTCGCCCCGACCATAAATAACCTCAAGATTTATGATTTATAAATGAAGGTCAGTGATCGATTAAGACTAATTGAAGAAGACGGTTGGTATATAATTAAAGTTGAGGTTCGCCATCGGCAATATAAGCAATCCTACAAAAGAGGGAGGGTAACGATAGCAGGAAAACCAAATCATGGTTACCTAAAGTCACCCTAAATAGTATATTTAAACAGGTAGGGTTAAAAGAAAGCAAATAATGTAACGTTATCTTATAGTTATAGAAAGGGTAGAAAGCAATTATGCTGCTTATTCGCCTGACTTGCTGGGGTGTGTAGCAACAGGTGTAACGCAAGAAGGTGTTTATAATAATATGCGTAGGGCCTTAGATATGCATATAAAAGGGTTGTGTGAAGACAACTTACCTATACCAGAACCTCAATCAGAAGCAGAATATTTGTTAGTATAGATAAAGGGTTATTATATGAACTTACCTGTATAAATGATTTTTGCGAGATATTTTGTATTTACTTGTTTGAAACATACAGTGATTTAGATGCAAATGGTAATTTTAGAAATAGATGAGAGTTCTTTGATAATGTTATGTGGTTTTTAGCTCAGTTGCCTAATGATAAAATAGAGATTGTCGATGATACTCTATTTACAGCGGAATATATTAGAGAATGATCTTAATAGTGTAACATGAGATGCCTAAAATCAGTGAATTTTTTGGAATCATTATATCAGTCTTCTACGATGACCATAATCCTCCTCATTTTCATGCAATATATGGAGATAAGAAGGCTATATTTTCAATATCAGATTTACGTATGATAGAAGGTAATTTACCTTCAAGAGCGGTAGCACTCATTCTTGAATGGACATTCATCCATCGCGATGAATTAATAGAGGAATGGAAATTTGCAAGTGAACATAAACCTTTGTTTTGGATAAAACCATTGGAGTAATTTTATGCACGAAGTAAAGAACGCACATTATATAAAAAACTATATATTAGAGATTGAATTTGAAGATGGTAAGAAGAAGATCGTAGATTTTGAAAGATATCTCTATGGTGAGGTCTTTAAGACTTTACAAGACGTGGATAGGTTTAAAGAATTTAAGATCGATAAGCAGTTAGGTACAATAGTGTGGGAAACAGGCGCTGATTTTTGCCCAGACACCCTTTATGTTTATATGTAGATGATGGTATACTTGCAGATGACAAATATTGTAAATGCATATGAAGTTTACTCCGCTTTATGTTACAGCAGCATATAAAAGGCTAAGATGTAATAATGGAAAAGCCAAGGGTGGCCAAAAGTGACTGTTGTGGATGCCATTGACAACAATTTACAATCTAAGATAGTCTTTTAAACAGGCGGTTTTACGGCGTTTAACACAACAAACACTACTGACCATTAACATCAAAAGAAGTAGTTAAAGGAAAAAAGCTCATACTGAGTTAAATTGTGGTCACATACAAGCATCAAATGCAAAGTCTTTTTTGATGGTACCTAACTAAAGATATATGAAATCAAAGAAAATACTTATCATCAATATAATGCCAGTTATAACTTTTTTCTTTCTTACAATTATTGGTTTTATCTATATAGACGAAATAGATAAGCGTATTATATCTGAACATAAAAGGGATTTAATAGAGGTAACTGCATCTATAGCCTACACTATAGAAAGACAATTAAACCAATCTTTGTTTGCAACATATACACTTGCATCTTTTATCAATCAGTTTGGAAAGATTAACAATTTTGACAAGTTAGCCTCAGATATAATGAAGTACTCTGATGGGATAAGCTCTTTGCAACTTGCTAAAGATGGAATAGTTTCTGATATATTCCCGCTTAAGGGAAATGAAAAAGCCATAGGACATAATCTGTTAGAAGACCCGAAACGTAGAACCGAAGCTCTTATCTCAATAAAAACTAGGAAATTGACACTTGCTGGTCCTTTTGTCCTTGTACAAGGAGGTGTAGGAGTGATTGGCAGACTTCCAGTTTTTATTACTAATTCAGAGGGAAATGAACTCTTTTGGGGTTTTAGCATTGTGCTTATCAAATTGGATGATCTATTAAAATCCGTCAAGATAGACAAACTTGGTGAAAAAGGCTATTCTTTTCAACTCTCACGGATAAACCCAGATACTCTAAAAGAGGAGATATTTGCCAGTAATTCAGATGAAAAGATGCACTCCCCTGTTAGTTTTTCTTTTGATGTTCCAAATGGAACTTGGTCATTAAAATTAGATGTGAAAAAAGATAAGCACCTTTTATATGCATCCAATCTAGGCTATTTTTTCGTTTTATTAACAAGTGGAATTATAAGTTATCTAATTTTTATTGTCTTAAAAAGAAATAAACAGTTGAAAACAAACAATGAAGAATTAACAAAGATAGTTAATCAAGAAGTTGCTATACGAATGCAAAATGAACAATTACTTATACAACAGTCAAAGATGGCTGCAATGGGTGAGATGATTTCTGTAATAGCCCATCAGTGGAAACAACCTTTAAGTGCTATATCACTCCTTATCCAAGATTTTAGGGATGCCTATGATTTTAATGAAATTAATAAAGAATATATAGATGATTTTGTCAAAAACGTGTTAGATAAAATTGTTTTTATGTCAAGGACAATAGACGATTTCAGAAACTTTTTAAAACCATCAAAAAAGAAGGAATACTTCGATGTTAAAGCAGCAATTGCTGATGTCTTATCCATACTATCCGGTCAGTTAAGAAACAGAAACATTACTTGGAAAGTTATATGTAGTATACACGATAAGGTTTTTACGAGATTATCAGATATTGTTCTTTGTAATGAAGCTCTTGTAATAGGTTACCCAAATGAGTTTAAACATGTAATTCTAAATATTTTGAGTAATTCAAATGACGCGATAATGGAAAAAAGACGTCAAAAGATACTAGACGAAGGACAAGAAGGATTAATAAATATAGAAATCAGCAGAAGGGACGGTAAAGTAATAGTGAAAATAGATGATAATGGGATAGGTATTCCAGATAATATATTAGAGCGGATTTTTGAACCCTACGTTACTACTAAAGAGGCTGAAAAAGGTACAGGGATTGGTCTGTATATGGCTAAAACAATAATAGAAAAAAACATGAACGGAATTTTATCAGCAAAAAACACTGACTCAGGAGCAGTATTTATTATAGAACTACAACCATAATAGGTATATGCATCTTGGTGACATCTTAAGCAACCACGCCTGACATTTACGGGGTCAAGGGGACGAGTTCCCTTGTGGGAGGGTCTAAGGGAGGGGTTGTGACCCCCTGCAACAGTAGGCAGAGCCTCCCCTTCTTTTGCTAAAACCCCATGATTTTTTATGTACCACCTTTGGCATATGGAGGAAAATAGAAGTCAATTATGTTAAACTAACAACAATTTACAACAGGGGTGCGCGCCCCTTAGGAGTATAGCATACAATGATAGAGCCTAAAATTACAAACGAGCTGATAAGGGAACATGGATTGACGCCCAGCGAATATCAACGCATAATGCAGATATTGGGGCGTGAACCAACGTTTACAGAGCTTGGTATATTTTCCGTTATGTGGTCTGAGCACTGCTCATACAAGAGTTCTCGCCTGCACCTCAAGAACTTTCCGACAACAGGGGAAAGGGTGATTCAGGGGCCAGGTGAAAACGCCGGCGTCATTGACATCGGAGGTGGGATGGCAGCAGTGTTCAAGATGGAGTCCCACAACCATCCCTCGTACATAGAGCCCTACCAGGGGGCAGCCACGGGCGTGGGCGGTATCTTAAGGGATATATTTACGATGGGCGCCAGACCAGTTGCCTCGCTTAATTCGCTGAGATTTGGTCCGCTGTCTGAGCCTTACCACAAGCATCTGTTTAGTGGTGTAGTGGGAGGCATTGCAGGGTATGGCAACTGCATGGGAGTACCCACGGTAGGAGGGGAACTTTACTGTCACCCATGCTACAGCGGCAATATCCTGGTCAACGTATTTAACCTCGGAATTGCTAAAAAAGAGCGCATCTTTTATGGAAAGGCAAGCGGGATCGGCAACCTCGTTATCTATGTTGGTGCAAAGACGGGTAGAGATGGTATCCACGGTGTTACTATGGCCAGCGAGGAATTTAAGGACGACGCCCAGCAGAAAAAGCCCAACGTCCAGATAGGTGACCCCTTTACAGAAAAACTGCTCCTTGAGGCGTGCCTTGAGGCCATGAAAAAAGGGCTTATCGTTGGCATTCAGGATATGGGGGGGGCGGGGCTTACGTCATCATCCTCTGAGATGGCTGGCAGGGCCGGCACAGGCATAGAACTTGAGATCAGCTCCGTCCCTCAAAGGGAACAGGACATGATACCGTATGAGATCATGCTGTCGGAGAGTCAGGAGAGGATGCTCCTTGTTGCAGAGCCGTCCAAGAGAGACGAGCTGCTTGAGATATTTAAAAAATGGGACTTGGATGCAACAGTTATTGGAAAGGTAACCGGGGATTCATACCTGCGGGTCAAGTGGCACGGCAGTACCGTGGCCGAGATACCAGCGGCTAAGATATCAGAGGACGCGCCTATCTATGACAGACCCTCAGCACCCCCACAGAACCAAGGTGAACTAAACACCCTCGACCTTAAGGACGTGCTGGAGCCAACGGTCGATTCTATTAACTTTAATTATAACACGTGTCTTTTAAGACTTTTATCCGCGCCTGCGATAGCCTCAAAGTCACTTGTCTGGCAGCAGTATGACCACATGGTGAGGACAGATACGGTTGTGCTTCCAGGCTCTGATGCCGCACTTATAAGGGTGAAGGGAACCGGTGCAGGGATTGCCATGTCGGTTGACTGCAACAGTCGCTACTGCTACCTTGATCCCTATTGGGGCGCGGTACACACCGTGTGTGAGGCTGCAAGAAACGTTGCCTGTTGCGGTGCCACACCGGTTGCCTTGACCGACTGCCTTAACTTTGGAAACCCTGAAAAACCGCATGTGATGTGGCAGTTTAAGCAGGCCATCACCGGTATAAGCGATGCCTGCAGGGTGTTTGAAACCCCAGTTATAAGCGGAAACGTCAGCTTTTATAACGAAACTCTGGCAACGGCAATCTACCCCACTCCAATAGTGGCAATGGTTGGCATTATAGAAGACGTTCGCAGGCATCTTACGCAGGGTTTTGCGGGGGATGGACATGCTGTTATGGTGTTAGGTCAAACGTGTCAGGAGCTTGGGGCAAGCGAGTATCTCTCCGTTTGTCATGACATAGAAAAGGGATTGCCCCCGGCAATTGACATTAATAAGGAAAAGCAGTTGTGCATGTTATTGAGCCGGTTAAATAAAGATGGTCTCTTGCTCTCCGCCCATGACTGTTCGGAGGGCGGGTTGGCTGTTGCAATTGCAGAGTCGGCCATATCAGGTTCAATTGGCGTGGAAGCCGATCTGTCGCTCTTGAGGCAGAATGGAAAACCGCTCAGAGGCGATACCATGCTCTTTGGTGAGACAGCTACAAGCGTTGTTGTCAGCGCACGCCACGAGCATGTATACGAGATAGAGACATTGGCAAGGGCTGCTGGCCTTAATAGCACCTTGATCGGAACAACGGGAGGCGACCACATGCGGCTGAGACTCAATAATGCAACACTCGTAAACATATCGTTAACGGAGTTGACAATAACCTACAATAATGCACTGGAGAAGAGTCTTGGACAAAATATTTGACATAAGGGAAGAATGTGGCGTATTTGGAGTCTACGGACATGCTGAGGCGGCAAAACTTACGTATCTTGGCTTATACGCCCTTCAACACAGAGGACAGGAGGGCGCTGGCATATGCTCATCAGATGGTCATACCATGTACATCGAAAAGGCGATGGGGCACGTCTCCGAGGTATTTAGCGAGGAGAGGTTAAAACGACTACCTGGGCACTCAGCCATCGGCCACAACAGGTACTCCACCGCAGGGGGGAGTATGTTGAAAAACGTCCAACCGATTATGGCAAACTGTATGTTGGGTTCTATATCGCTTGCACACAACGGAAATCTGACCAATGCCATTTCACTGAGAAGACAACTGCAAGAGCAAGGCGCCATATTCCAGTCTAACTCCGACAGCGAGGTTATCTTGCATCTCATAGCTCATGCCAGTGGCAGCACAGCACAGGAAAAGATTGCAGAGGTGGCGCAGGTTATCGAGGGGGCCTACAGCCTCTTGATCCTCTTAGAGAACGAACTTATTGCCATCAGAGACCCTTTTGGCGTGCGGCCGCTGTGTCTGGGACAATTTAACGGCGCCTACGTAGTGGCATCAGAGACCTGTGCCTTTGACCTTATAGGGGCTGCTTACGTAAGGGACATAGAGCCTGGAGAGATGTTGACTATCAACGACAACGGTCTACACTCCGTCAAGGCGGTGGATAGTTTTAAAAGGGCACACTGTGTATTTGAGTTCATCTACTTTGCCCGTCCCGACAGCAAGATTTTTGGAGGTCTGAACGTTCACAGCATAAGAAAAAAACTTGGTAAGCGCCTCGCGATAGAGACACACGTAAATGCAGACGTAGTTATACCGGTACCGGACTCCGGTGTGCCCTCCACTTTAGGTTATGCTGAACAGAGCAGTCTGCCATTTGACTTTGGTCTTGTAAGAAACCACTACGTAGGCCGGACATTTATAGAGCCAAAGCACAGCATCCGGCATTTTGGCGTCAAGATAAAGCTCAATCCTATCAAACATGTCAACGAAGGCAAGAGAGTGGTAATAGTGGATGACTCTATCGTCAGAGGTACTACGAGTAAGAAAATCGTTAAAATGGTAAGGGAGGTTGGTGCGGCAAAAGAGGTGCACGTCAGGATAAGTTCGCCATGCACGATAGGACCTTGCTACTATGGCATTAATACTCCAACACGAGGCGAATTGATTGCAGCAACCCATCAAATCGAGGAGATCAGGAAGTATATAACGGCGGATACCTTGGCATACCTCTCCATAGAGGGGCTGCGCTCTGTGCTGCCAAACCCTGACGATTACTGTTATGCATGCTTTAATAAGGAGTACCCAATTGGCTTTCCACAGGATAACCTCATAAAATCAGAACCAGCCCTTGTCTAGATGAGCTATATTAAGAGAGCTGCCAGTTTAAGTACTACTCTTTTGTCCCAATCGGGCAGCTCTGCACGAAACATCACTTTGCTAACAGACTATACTATTTTATGAGCAAGCATGAGAATTAACAGGAAGTTAATAATATTGTTTCTTTTTATCTCGTTGTTACCCCTTTCACTAACTATCTTTATGACGTTTTTCATTGCTAAAAAATCTCTGACTGCCCAGATCCTTAAACGTCTTGACTCGCTTGCAACTATACAGAAACACAGGATTGAAAACATATTGGAGAATAACCAAGAGAGGTTATCAATATTTGCAAGCAGAACACAGATGCGTTTAATTCTAAAGAATTTTCACACTAATCCAGATAAAGATTACCTAAAAACTCTGAATAGAATATTAGAGGACGCCATCGTTTCTATTCGTGATTGTGAAAATATATCTATTCTTTCTACTGGAGGGAAGGTGCTGGCATCAACAAACTACTCTTTAATTGGTAAAGACCTTTCCAATGAAGAATATTTTAAGGGTAGACTATTAAAAAATAATGTAGACATTTTTGTCCTCGACGAAGTCCAGAATTTAAGGATGTATCTATCGAGTCCATTGTATTTGGAAGGAGAGTTGATAGGGGTAGTGGTAGTCAAGTCTACTGCAAACAAGCTCTTATCGTTAGTAAAGGACTATACTGGCTTGGGGGAAACAGGGGAAACAATTATCGCTAGACAAGATGAAAGGGGTAATGCGTTGTTTTTAACCCCTTTAAGGTACGACCCAAAGGCAGCATTGAAAAGGACAGTTAAGAAAGACAACATAGAAGACCCAATAATACAGGCTTTGAATAGAAAAGAACGGCTTTATACGGACGCAGTGGCTTATCATGGAGAGCATGTTTTGGCCTCTACGCGATACATCAAAGAAGCAGGTATTGGACTTGCAGTTATCGTACATCAGTATGAAGCATTTGCAGCGATTAAACGTCTACGCAATATATTTGTGATACTACTTTTAACTTCTTCTATTGTTATCATAATCGTTTTATCTAAGATGAGCAAGGTAGTTGCACAACCAATTAACAAGTTATCACACATAGCACATATGATCAATGAAGGCGATCTTTCACAGAGGTCAGATATCGTGTCAAAGGACGAGATAGGCGACTTGGCAAAATATTTCAATAAGATGACAGATACACTTGTTAGGGAAATCACGGAACGCAAATCGACGGAGAGAGAGCTTGTATACCTTAATATGAACCTAGAAAAGAGGGTTGCAGAAGAAGTCGAAAAGAATAGACAAAAAGACCAAATAGCATTTGAACAGTCAAGACAAATCGCTATGGGGGACCTCCTCGTCAACATAGCCCACCACTGGAGACAGCCGTTAAACGCTGTTGGTATGCTCGCACAGAACATAAGGGATGCCTTTAATTTCAACGAATTAAGCAAAGAGCTTCTAGACCGCTCTGTAAATATGATAATGGATGAACTTCTTAGTCTTTCAAATATGTTAAACGGTTTCAAAGAGATCTATTACATCAGAAAGGAAAAGGAAATAATAGATTTCTCAGGGTTAATCAAGAATATTTTGGATTTGCTGAAAAACTACCTTTCCTTTACTAATGCCACTATAGATACTGAAATTCAGAAGGGTATTGAGGCTGTTGGCTACACCAGTATTATTTCACAGGTGATAATAAGCATTCTTACCAATTCGCTGGATACCTTCGTGGAGAGAAAGGTTGCGGATGGAAGCATAAAGATACGTGTGACTAAGGAGTCTGATGGCAATAAAACACTTATAGTTATCTCTGATAGTGGTGGTGGTATAGAGGAGGAAATATTGGAGAATATTTTTGACCCCTATTTTACGACGAAGTTTAAGGAAAGGGGAAGGGGATTGAGTCTTTATATGTCAAAGACCATGATAGAAATGGCAATGGGAGGCAGACTTGCCGTTAGAAATACAATAAAAGGAGCGGAATTTATAATCGAGATATAGATATGGGAGATATTGAACTGTTAAAACAAATAACCATCCTCTTTGTAGAAGACGATTTCATTGTAAGGGAGACCACAGCCCAGTTCTTACGCAGAAGATGTAAAGAGGTTTATGTAGCTGAAAACGGTAAGATCGGGTTTCAGCTTTACGAAAGGCATAGCCCTGACATTGTGGTAACCGATATAGAGATGCCCGTGATGGATGGGCTTGAAATGATTAATCAAATCCTTGCAATCAATCCGGCTCAGCCTATAGTAATAACTACTGGATACGATGATGAAAGGCATAAGGACAGCAGGGTGTGCATACATCTAATTAAACCAATCGTAGACAAAATGCTAGTCGGAGCAATAATTAAGTTTGCTCAAAAAACATGATTCCATTATAATTTGACTATGTCAGATTTGAGTAAACATAGAGATTGTCTGAACCAGGATTACACGGATGGAAAGGATTTACAGGAATAAGAGATAACATAATCCTGACAATCCTTAAATTAGTTAAATCTTGGTTCAGACATATGAAACCGATATTATAGCATCTATCTCAAGTGATTATCTCCTTATTTTTTGCCACTATTCAAGCTGGATCTTGATGTATGCCTTTTTCCACAACTCCATCAAGCTGCTGTCAAGTCTCCTGTTTACCTCTATTTCGATGAGTAACCTCTCTATGCTGTCTCTTGCATCTTCTAACTCTATGCCCTTGAAGCCGTTGTTTTTGTTTTCGTTGTAATACCGCTCTATGTCCTCGTTTTTTATTATAACGAAAGATTTAATCCTCAGGTCAATGTACTGATTAATCAGCTCATCGTCCTTGACGCTGAGTCTGAGTTTTAAGGCCTCTTTTTTTAACAAGAGCCTGTTAATCATACCCCTTATGACCTCCTCTTCGGATACACCTGGCGCTGCCTTTTGGGCCTTTTTATATACCTTGTTAAATTCGCTTAAGGTAATGGCCGTCTCATCCACAAAGGCCACCACGCGATCCATTAGCCTCGGCTGAGCCGCAACTGGCTCTGCAATAAACAGACAGTCTATAGAGACCACAGCGAGCGTGCTTATCAACCATATGACTATAGAGCATTTCGATATAATTAAATACAAAATACGCATCACTTAAAAGGCCTGCCCGATGCTGAAATAGAATCGCCCAGGCTGCTCATCCTTTTCCCTGTTCAACTTATATCCATAGTCCATCCTGAGAGGACCTATCGCAGTCATGTACCTCAACCCCATGCCAGTTGTGTACCTTACATCCAGGGGGTTGATGGCCTTAAAATCGTTCCATACGCCTCCGGTATCTACAAACGAAACCAACCCAAAGTCGCCCACCACCTTGAACCTCAATTCGAGGTTGGTCATCGTAAAGGCGTTGCCGCCAACAGGGACGCCATTGCTGCCTTTAGGCCCAAGGGTGTCTTGCGCATAACCCCTGACGCTTGTGCTTCCGCCTAGAAAGAATCTCTCAACAAGGGGCAGGTCAACAGTGCGCTGCCAACCCTGCCCCATGCCGCTCCGTAGGGAGATGGCGAGGGTTATGTCCTTAAACAACGCCTTATAATAGTTGATGTGTCCCATGGCCTTTATAAAGTTTGATTGGGACAAAAGCAGATTGCTTGCAAGTTTTAAAGAAGCTCCAATCAAAAATCCATCCGTTGGGTTGGATGGGTTGTCCCGCGTATCAAACAAGATAGATGGCACTATGCTGCTTATTATCAATGTCCCCGTATCCTCGCGAGACAGCGTGACATCAGGACTGACATCCCACGTCTTAACGAGGTTAAACTCATAGGACAGTTGTCCCTTGAGGTTATCGCTAAGCTCCTTCTCTACACCGGATGAGGCCGTGTATTTCTCAAGCTGGTATCTGATCTTCCTCGTATCGACGTCTAACTCCTCCCGCTTCTCAAAAGACAGAGTAGAGCGTAATGGCAGCGCATACGAGGTAAACCACGGCTCAACATAACTGAGCGAGTACTTCTGGCTTATGGAACTCACCTTTGTCCTTAACGATATCTGTCTGTTCATACCACCAAGGTTTATATACTTTACGTCAAAAAATCCCCTCAACCCTTCATACTCGCCATAACCAACACCGTAATCTATAACACCGTGGTTGGCCTCCTTTACCTTGAAAATAACATCCTTTATCTGTTTTTTATTATCCTTTGATGCCAGTAGTGTCCTCCCCTGCGCTAGAGAGGCGGAGTCACCCTCGACTACAGAGAACTCCACGCTACTAAACAGCCCAGTCTTGTAGAGGTCCTTTACCTCCTCGTACAGTTTGGTAACGTTGAAGGCATCTCCGCTTTGATGCTTTATGATGCGCCTGAAGACCTCCCACTTTGTCCTCTGATTGCCATTGACTATGGTCTTGCCAAAGACGCTCCCCCTGCCCTCTTCTATGATGAACGTCAGGACTATGCCAGGGGCGCTGCAACCCGTTGTCGCGGTTTCTGCAGCCTGAGTCGTTACCTTGACGTTTACGTCGCCATAGCCGTGCCGGTTGTAGTAGGTGATTATACGTGTCTTGGCGTTAAAGATGTTGGTCTCATCCAGTGGATCTCCTGCTTTACCATGCAAGTTACATCCCTCAGTCATTGCTATTAGTGGTGCGATGGTCTCTGTGTTGATAAATCTGTTGCCAGTTATATTGATCTTGGCTATCTTTGATTGGACTCCCTCAGTGATTGCTATTTTTATCAAGGCCGTCTTATTATCCGAATCTGGTATGATATCAAACGAATCCACAACAGCGTCTGTAAAACCAATGGAATTGTAGTACAGCGTTACAGCATCCTCCTCGTCGTCTATCACGTCGGGATTTACGGCCTGCCCTTTTTTTAAAGACAGCGTGTCTTTCAACTTGTTCTTGTCTATGGTAACACCCTCAAAGATTATATCTGATATCTCATACTTGTCACCTTCAACCATATCAAAAAGGACATCATAAGAGTCGGGTCTGAGCCAGGTCTTGGCTGTAACAACGGCATTGATATATCCGGCCTGATGGTACAGCGACACCATAGTCTGTATTGCCTCGTTTACGGAGTCCTGCGTGACGCTGCCTGTGTCAGAGAAGGGCATTTCATTTATAAGTGTGTCCTCTGAAAACACACTCAACCCCCTAAAAGCGATCTTTAGGCTCTTACCCTTGTCCATCTTGATGTCTAAGACTTTAGCTTTAGGGTCAAATACGTATGGGCCAATAATGTATCCCAGGAAGCCCTCCTTTTGCAGTATCTTCTTAACCTCTGAGAGCTTCTCCTCGATCTGCTGCTGGTTATATATGTCGCCTGAACGTATGTCAATGAGGCTTTCCGTCATAGGTTGTCCGTTTATCAGCACCTCTCTTATTATATCTGGTTGTCCTTCATTGACGTTTACAAGCAGCTTTACCCTGTTAGGGGACTTTGACTTTTCAGCGGCGATGTTGACCGTAGCGGCGGGAAAGCCGTGGCGCAACAGAGAATCCCTTAAATCCTGTCTACAGCGCTCAACGGCGTCCGTGTGAAACAGCATACCTTCTTTCAACGTCAAGAGTTCTTTGACCTTCTTGCCGCTGAGGTAAGAGACGCCGGATACCTCAATGGAGTCTATAAAGAGACGTTCAACGACCTCAACTAAAACCTTTGTCCCAACTACAGACACTTTAATGTCGTCAAAGACGCCTTTGACAAAGGCACGACTGATACCGGTTCGTACTTTTTCAGCGGTCAAATCCTCTCCAACGCTAATGCCAAACATGTAGAGAAACTCCTCCTCGCTTATTGAGTGCAGCCCCAATACAGCTATATGCGACACCTTCACCGGAGCGGCCTGAACCTCAGCAAAGTTGAACAATATCAACGCTATGAAAAAAGAGCAGAGAAAAAAGGGGAGGCTTTGCCTCCCCTCAGACCCCTCCACAAGGGGACCAGTCCCCTTGACCCCATTAAAGTACAGCGTTATTTTGTATTTCACCAATAAAATGCTCGCTCTATAAAGATGTATTTTTTATATTCCGAGACAAGACAACTCAACGATAAACTCTGCACCTTCTTTGGTATTTCTAACACTCATAGTTCCTTCCATTCTTCTCTCTATCATTGCTTTTATGAGATAAAGGCTCATACCTTTTCCTCTTGTCTTAAACCTTGTAGTAAAATAAGGGTCGAAAATCCTATCAATTATCTCTCCTTCGATACCCCCTCCGTTGTCCGACATGGATAACGTTACCTTATTGCCTTCCGAGTTTTTCATAGCCTTTATTTTTATGCACCCTTTTTCGATCTTCCTCTCTCTGAATACATCCAGCGAGTTTGTAATCACGGCTATTATTAACTGTATGATGATATTGGGATAGCCTTCGACCAAGATATCGTCTATTATATCAGTTTCCAGCTTTATATTGTTTGAGACAAGATGGTTTTCTATGAAGTCAAGCCCCCTATTGATTGCCTGTTGAACACTGAATTCTGTCTTATCGGTCTCTTTATTATAGATGTCTGTAAAAGCTGTTATTGTGCCGGAGAGTTTGAGCAGTTCACCCATTATCGTATTTGTAGAGCTGTCCAACAGCTCATCGGACAATTCCTTATATATATAGGCATCCCTGACATTCTGAACCAAGATACCAATGACGTTTAACGGCTGCCTCCATTGGTGGGCAATATTTATAAGGAGTTCGCCCATGGCAACTTGACGGGATTGTTCAAACATTAGGTGGTCTTTCAGCCTGTTTCTTTCAACCTCCTCTCTAATCCTATCTTTAAGGGTTATATTTAGTTCCTCAAGCTCCTTTGATTTCTTTATTAGTTCGTTTGCCGTCCTTTTACGCTCCGTAATATCTTGAAACGCCGTAACCGATGCCACAACCCGCCCCTCTTCAATAACAGGCGTGGAGACATAGGATACAGGGAACATGTCTCCGTTTTTCCTGGTAAACACATCATCTTCAACCCAAATGCCATTTCCGCTGTTTACAACCCTTTCGACAGGACATTCTTCCTTGTGTACACGGCTGCCATCCCCCTTTTGGTAATGAATCATTTCGTGCATGTTCTTACCAACAAGCTCTTCCTCTTGCCAGCCAAGGAGACGTTCAGCCTCGGGGTTCATAAAGCTGAGATTATTGTCCTTATCAAGCATGTAGACTCCCTCGCCAAGAACGGATGTAATTGAGGAGAATTTCCTCTGGCTTTCCCGCAGCTCCTCGTCCGCCCTGGTACGTTCGATAATGCGTCGCTTGCCGCGTGTAAACGCAAAACCGATGCTCATCAGTCCCAGCAGCCAGAATACTCCGTGGGAGAAGAGCATAACGTTTACAACCTTATTCTGTGATTCATAGTGAGTTGTCATCGGTACGGACACACCCACGCCGCCACGCACATCCCCCACCTTGTAGTTTTGATAGGCATGACACTTAAGACATTGTTCCTGGATTAGCATTGGTCGCATAAGTCGCAGGTACTGCTTACCTTCAATCTCGCTTATCTCTAAAACCTCCTTCACTCCTCTTTCAAATGCCATAAGCGCCTTTAGTTCCCATTCGTCTGGGGCGTTAAGTGGATTAAGAAGTTTTAAGCTCGTGATGCGCCCCTTTATGCCATAAAGCTCTCCGTACTCCTGCATCAGCTGACGCAGCATGTATGCAGGGTTCATCAGGGTATATTTCTTACCGAAATTGCTTACTATATCTCGGTCGGGGATATGACTCAGGGCTGGATTGGGAGGCGTCCTCTCATCAGGAGGAACGTAGATGCCGCCGTGTCTGGCCGCCCAAAACCTGATCGCCTGGTCCTTGTTGAAGTTTGCCCTGGCCTCGTTTGTGGCCAACTCAATGGTCTGACGATATTCGTTTATGATTTCCCACGAAAGCGATATGCCCACGATAACAGTCCAAAGAACTATTGCTGCTATTGTATATCTGCGCAATTGTTTAATATTTTCCATTTACTTAAACTCGTATCTGAAATTAACATCGGCTCCTATACGTCCAAGTTCGTTTCTTTCACCTAGTAGGGAGATGTTTTTATTTAGCAGGTACTGTGCCCTTATGATATCACCCTTTGTGGATGTTGTTGTAAGCGAAAGGTTTAGCTTGTCTTTAAGAAACTTCTTAGAAACTATGACTTGTGGGGTGACAGAGGACTTGTCCTCGTCGAAAGAGGGGGATAGTTGGATTCTACTGAAACCGCCTATTTTTTTGAGTCTTTCTTCTATGAGGCTCTGATACTTTGTTGTCAGTAAGGTGGATGTACCGGCCTCGGAGAGGAGGTTGACGATGGACTTTTCGGGCAGTGGAGGGAAGGACGATAGAACCATGTTGGCTCTTAGCATCTGGCCATCCATGATGAGCCTTATGTTGTACCCCCTGATTGAGGTCTCAGCCAGGGCGTTAATGAAGGGGTTAAAGCCTTCTTCCCCTGTGAAGTCCACACTGGCGTGGACGAGGTCAAATTCGTTTCTCTGTAGGAGCACCTTTCCCCTGTCAGCCTGTATGCGTCCATACAGGATGGGGTTTGATGCAGTACCCTTAACCAGCAGGTCTACCTTTAGTATTGACTCTACGACGTTGTTTTCTATAGCGATGTTGCTGTCACCGTAGAGGTTGACGTTCAAGTCCAGTGTCTTTAAGGAGGTAAATCTTGACAACTGTGGCGCGCTATTTTCTAGTATGAGTTCCTGGAGGTAGAGGTTTTTGGTGTACCTGGCCTTGGCAATCTTTATGTCACCGGAGAGGGTCTGTCTCTTCAGATCACCGCTGTAGTACAGTTTGCCGTCGAGGTATGCCTTAAAGCCGTCGTTGATGTATGCTGGCATGTTCTGCAGGTTGCCTTCCATGTAAAACTTCTTAAGGCTAAAGCCGTCAATATAGGCTATGCCGCTGCTGCTTAGGAGGCCGCCGCCAAAGTTTGTCTTTAGATATTTAACAACGCACTTTTTCGCATCGCAAAATGCGTAGCAGTTGATGTCGTTAAAGTAGTGACGGATGTTCTTAATCCCTAGTGTTGCACCTGCTATATTGACGCCGCCGCTGATCTGAGGTCTTTGCCAGTTGCCGGCAATGGAGATGGCAACATCGGCTTGGCCGTTTAGCCAGCTTATCCTGTCTGATAGACCTCTTAACAGGATTAGTTTGGGGTTACCGGTGAGATTGAGGTTGTAGGACTTACCCACTACCAGCGAGCCGGTAAGGCTTGCCGATGCGGGCAGAGTTTGAATCCCCATCGTTAAATCAAACGAGTTTATCAGCACCTCGCGGCCATTCATTGAAATATCGATCGGGGATTTGTTAGAAAACGTTTGGTCATATGCAGCGCCCTCTAATATTGACATCAAGACCTTGCCCTTAAACGTATTTGCTTTGCCAGAGAGGGAGAACTTACCCTCGGCGACGAGTTTTAGGTCTTGTGGCAGACCTGATACTATCTTTCTATTGAGTTGAGCGTAGTCGTAACGTCTTATGACGCCATCAAGAGACCACTGAACATCCTTAAAATATCCATTGGGCTTGCTCACTACTGTTGGCAGGAGACCAGCCTTACCCTTGGCCTCGACGTTACCTTCTAGTATGTTTGCCAAAAGAGTCACGTTGTTTTTATCAAGCCTTGCGGTCAAGGTGTTTGTCTGAGGGGAGTTCTTATTGGTCTTGGCCCCCTTGGCCCAGGCCGCTATCTCAAGATAGGGATCCTCAAACGTGCCCTTGCCGGAGAACTTGCACTGTATAAGGGGGTCCCCCCAGAGTAATGATACCAACCCCTGCTGTCCCTCATCCCCGACCCCGCTTCGCTGTTCCCCTCCCCTTGTGGGAGGGGCTAGGGGGGGGGGCTTTACCGCATATGGGATATCCCTCTCATGTACAAGGCAGTACTCTGAGGCAATCGTATATCCCATTTTCTTCCAATTATTGGAGCCGTCTGTTATGTCTTTAAAAGAGAGGTTTAAGGAGACGCTTACCTCTGATGCGCTTTTCTTTAGGGACAACCGCTGAAGGGACAACGCATCATTGTAGTAAACGTATGAACCATATACAAGGTCTATGGGATATTGCTCAACTCTCAGGTTTCTTACGTCAATGTCTCCTGCGTATTTAAGGTTCTCAGCCGGTCCAGAGACCTTAAACGAGGTATTTAGGGTTATTGGCTTATTGCCGTTGATATCCACACCCTGGAGAAACTTCTTTGACACACCCCGTGCGTCAGCGTTCTTTACGGCAACGTCAAAGGCCATTACTGGTTGATTAAAGTCAAAGATGTGATTGACGTCCTTGAAATGGACGGTGCCGCCAAAGGTCGTAGTGCCTGTGTATGTGTCGCCGCAGCCATCTATTACCTCCAACAGTTCCCGGCTGTAATGAACATGTGTTCTTAACGATGTAAAACCAAAACCCCAAAAGTTACCTTTATCCAGTTTCACAGTGCCGCTGATGACGGGGAACTCTCCGGTACCAGTTACGTCGCCGTTAAAGGTGCCGCTGCCGGCTAATCTATTAGTGGAGGGTTTGGTCAGATCAACCACTTCCCTTGTGTTGAGGTTTACACGTAGTTGCAGCTTGTTTGATTTTAAGTCGTATACACCGCTGCCATTACCCTCGGATTGACCTGTTTTAGCAACGATATCATGCAGGTTTACGACGTCGTCAACGATTTCGACCCGGCCAGTGACCTCGTTTATCCTCTCTAGGATGTTTCTGTTGCTGCTTATTGCAGCCTTCTCTGCATTGGGATCTGTTTTATATACGAACTCCGACTTAGGGTTAAAGACCGATCCATTAGAGTATACAGTTCCATGCACCTTTCCAGGGGACAAACCCGGATCCCATTTAATGAGCTTAAACAAAGACTTACTGTCAACATTGTCGGCCTTTATATCCACGGTGAATGTGTTGACAACTGGCATCTCCAAGGTCACCTCACCTTTGGCCAAGCCGTTGTAGACCTTGGCATCGGTGGTAATGAACTTCAGACTGGGGCCGTCGTAGATAACCTTACATGAGAGACCATCAACGTCTATGCCATAGAAGCTGCCTTTTTTTAGTGCCGCACTGGCCTCTCCCCTAATCTTTTTTAATGGGCCTTTGATGGTGCCTTTGAAACTGACATCCCCCTGTATCGGTTCTTTTTCGCCAAGCAGCTCCAACAGGGTCTCGACATAGAATCTGCCATCAACAGAGACGCCTAACTGCACCCCGCTTGCAGCATCATAACTGACCGGTCCCTCGAATGACACCTGCCCATGGCCAGGGTTTTTTAAGGCCAAAAGACGCTTTAAGTAAGGTATCTTCACAACTCCTTTCGTCTGTAATACGGCGTTGTGAAGCTCAAACTCCTGTTTGCCCGCATTGTATGACTTTGGGCCTCTGATCTGGGACGTCTTGCCCACAAGCCTGCCGTTTGCCTGAAGGCTTAAGCCCTCCGAGGTCAATGACATCTCTTGTATGTCATACGCAGCGTCTACAGCGGATGCGGCCTTGAGCTTAAGGCCGATGGTATTAAACACGAGTCTTTCGTGGAGTTTTGGCTTTAACGCCCCTGAGTAAAACTTCACGCCTGAGAGATTTACCCTGATGCCAGCCATGTTAGGCAATGCCTGCCCTTTAAGCTCACCGAAGGACAGTTCAATAGGGTTTGACACATCTTTATACTTACCGCCTTTGACGCTAGTGTGGAGGGTGGGGGATCTGGTGTCATCGTTGAGTTTTAGGGATATTGCCTTGAGATTAAATGAGCGTAATTCAACGGCAATGCCTTTCTTTTTTGGAGGTTTCTTCTTTTGCCTGTCGATAACGTCCTGTATGTATGAGAGGCTGGTATCTACAGAGAGATTATCGATAAATATCTTCTGTAGCACGAGCTTATTGTACAACAGCGGCAGGAGGCTTATGTAGGCGTCCACGGAGTTAAGGTTTAGTATCTGGCCGCCTTTATTATCTGTTGCAACGAGTCCCCTGATGTGGACAGCAGGGGGAAAGAGGTCTATGCTGGCGCCCTTTACGCTTACGGTCGACCGACCATAGGGGGCTGACCGATCCCCCCCGCCTAGAATTGTATTAAGCTGTGAGACAAGTTCTTTTTTGAACAATCCGTTGGTATAGTTGCGGGCAGCAATAAACAGATACGTTACGACTATAACTATAATAAGGGCAACGGCAACACGCCTTACCAGTGACAGCAGGTAGAGGACGCTTATCAATAATTTAGGACGTCCCATATCTGCCCCATCAAGCTCTGTAGGTTTTCAGAATCCACGGCGCCATCAACGCCTGTTATGTAGAATACGTCATGGGCTATGTCCATCTCCGTATTGACCCTTGCCATCATTATGTCAAGACCGTTGTTGGAGAACACGCTCGTTATGTCGTATAACAGACCTATCCTATCGGTTGATATGGTCTCAAAGATCGTGTGCTGACTTGATGAGCCGTTATCTACGTCCAGGAAGGAAGATATTCGGCTGTCTCGGCGCGGATATCTTTTAACGGTGGATTTTTTACGGCGGTTGTCCTCTTTTTCTGTACAGACCTGCCTAAGCTCGGTTTCTATGAGTTCATCCATCCCCTGCCACCAGAGTTCTTGATAGTTGGATACCTGAAGCCTGTCAACTACGTAGCCCTGTGAACTTACAAACGTGCGTAGTGAGAGTATATTCAGTGCCCTGGAGGACAGCGTTCCAACGATGTCAGTAAGCAGCCCCTGCCTGTCTCTGGCCAAGATGGTTAATTCTGTTGTGTTGCCGGCCTTCTGAGCCATCTTAATGGCAAACCCGCGGCTCTGAAGCTCTGGCAGGAGTTCAAACTCCTCGATTATCTTATTTGGGGCAGTTGTGACGATGTAGCGGTTAGGCATAGAACCAATGAAGGACATTATATCCAACCTCCTATCGTCGCAGTTGATATACGCCTCAATGTACTTATGTGTCTGCTGGTTGACGCCTCTGAAGTATTTTAATAACCGGTTGTAAAGCTCTAAGAGGAGGGACTTCCTCCAGTCTGTAAAAAAGTCGGGGTTAATGGCCGACATATCGGCGTAGGTTACAAGCAAGAGGGCGTTTAAAAGGGTCTCATCCCGTATGCCTTCGGCTATAAGTGCAATTGTGTCATAATCGTCGATATCCATAGTAAAGGCGGCGCGTGATAAGAGCAGGTGGTTTTTGACAAGAAATTCAACCGTATCCCTTTGTGCCTTATTGAGGCGCAGTCTATCTAGTATGGGTTTGATCTTCACATACCCCTCGGTACTGTGCCAACGACCCATTGATTTTCCGATATCGTGAAACAAGACCGACATGTATAGTATTTCCTTGTCCTTGTAGTTATTATATATTAAAGAGACTGTTTTATCATAGCGTTCAGTGGTCGTGCTTAACGACTGAAGTTTTTGTATGGCCAGCATTGTATGGGCGTCAACAGTGTATATGTGATATGGCTCGTGGACGACGAGTAAACGAAGTGGAGCCATCTCTGGTATAAGCCTGCCCAAGACACCATCGTGCAGCAACATAGAGAGGGGGGCGTAGGGCATATTGCACCTAAATATCTCCATTAGTGCTCTGGCTGCGGCCTTTGAATTTCTGACATTCTTGTTGATCAAAGAGAGGCTTTTTCTGATCAATGACCTTAGATATCTGGTAAACCCCTTACCTGTTTTAGCGCTTAGCAGATAGGCCTCGATGATCTTATGCGGATATATTTTGAAGGTCTTGTCGTCGTTTAACATTATTTTATTCTGTGACAGGGAGAAGAAACTGTCTATGGCGACTTTCTTGGCGCTGCGAGGGAGGCGCACAAACATAGAACCTGCAATGTTTCTTATCTTCTCGGTGATGCCCTTTATTGTGGCGGCCTTGATATAGTAAAAACGCAGGAGTCTCTCTGCGGCTGTAAAGTATTTTGTATCGCCTATGCCTAGGATTGTAGCCGTTGCCTGTTGATTGCTAAACAACAGGATGTCTTGTCCATGTTTGGAGTGGGCTTTAGATTCCTGACTTAGGGCTGATATATACAAGGCTATGCGTATTTTGAGCAGAAAATCGTAGGCATTGTTCAGCTTTACGTATTCGTTCTTTGGGAGTATCTTGGCAAAATCCGTCATCGATTTAAAGTTTAATGCGATCTTTGACAACCACAATGCCTCGTGCATGTCTCTGAGACCCCCGCCGGAGTCTTTTATGTTAGGCTCAAGGAGGTAGACCGATGTACCAAACTTCTTGTGTCTGTCCATCATCTCTTTAAGCCTGGCTGCAAAAAATTCCCTTGGGTTTTTATGGAGAATCTCGGTTAAGACCCTGTTTTGAAACAAGCTCTGAAAGTTGGTATCCCCAACAATAAAGCGCCAATCAAGGAGAGAGGTACGTGTATGGAGGTCCTTCAATCCTTCCTCTAGGCACTCCTCGATTGTTCGGACGCAATGACTGATGTAGATACCTTGATCCAGCAGCCGGTAATATATATCCTCTACCTGCGCTGTGTTGTTTCTGTCTCTGACCAGGAACATGAGATCTACGTCTGATTGTGGGGCAAGCTCTTTTCTACCGTACCCCCCTATAGCGAATATAGCAAATGTGGGGGGCTTTGATTGGCTTTTGCGCTCATTATTGCGGCTATTAACCATTTGACAGATGAACTCGTCCATTCTACGGCT
This sequence comes from Nitrospirae bacterium MYbinv3, assembly GCA_002753395.1. Classification (GTDB taxonomy): domain Bacteria; phylum Nitrospirota; class Thermodesulfovibrionia; order Thermodesulfovibrionales; family Magnetobacteriaceae; genus Magnetobacterium. The sequence goes on from PEAB01000023.1 coordinate 38,140, forward strand.
GCGATAACGAACTATATCGCAGCCAGAATGACCGGCTAAAAGCAGGAGTTTGCTCTCTTCGTTAAAATCCATAGCATTGCTCACATAGCAAATGGAAAGGGGAAGAACTTAGGTCAAGCTATAACCCCTATTGTTCTTCCCCCGCATACGCCTGGCTCTCCTCCTTCAAGGTTGCTTAGCTCCCTTGAACCCTACCTGTTAAGGATTGGAGTATGATACCCAGAGTATATTTATTAAACAACTCTCAAATCTGAGTCTACTACCGTATAGATTAGGAATCTCAAAAAGAACAGATTACTTCTTCTCTTCTTTCTTCTCTTCTTTCTTCTCTTCTTTCTTCTCTTCGCCCTTCTTGTGAGCGTCTTTCTTAGCTGGTGCAGCCTCTTTCTTAGCTGGTGCAGCCTCTTCCTTCTTTGGCTCCTCGGCAAATACCGCTGTGTTTACTGCTAAGGCAAATAATACTGCTAATAACGTTGCAAATATCTTTTTCATTTGGTGCTCCTTTTTTTTTAAGTCTATGAGATTTATCTCAATTAACCTTTTACTTCCACATGACTAACGGTGGAGTTTGCTGTTTTCTTGTGCTTCTTGCTCTTCTTGTGTTTCTTAACCATCATCTCTGTTGCATGTGTTGACTTAATAGCCGGTGATGTTGTTGTCTGTGAAACCGGCACGCTTGCAAAAGACGCTACTGTCAAGGACAGAGCAAATACAACTGCCGTTACTAACGTAACGAACTTGCTCATCTTATACCTCATGCTCAAGTATTTGTCTGTTGTTTTTACTATTTACCATCTGCTGGTGCCGGAGCTGGTGCCTCCGCTGGTGCCGGAGCTGGTGCCTCTGCTTTCTTAGCTTTCTTTGCTTTCTTTGCATGGTGTTTCTTATGCTGCTTCTTCTCCATTGCAGGCTTCTCAGGTGCTGGAGCTGCTGGATCCTCTGCAAAAGCAACCAAGCTCAGCGAAAGGCTAAGTGCTACTGCTGCCATTAATGCTAAAAACTTTCTCATAAATTGTCACCTCCTTCATAATTTTAGTTATATTCTCTAAATGTTGTCTACTTTAGAGACTTGCACTGCTACTGCGACATGCGCTGCATCTGCAAACCATATCGACATCATTGCAACTTCCTTGCCAGAATAAAATCAAGTCTATAAAAGAACCTTTGAACTCTAAAAGGTAAAGCGTAATTCCGATTTGAGGAAAACATCCTCATTTGAGGATACCATAGCATGTATTTGATTACAGGGATCGTCTGAACTAGGATTACACAGATTAAGGGATTTACAGGAAAAAGATTTTGATTAATACTGGCAATCCCTAAATCCTTGCTCTTGTAATACCTGCTGTACCAGTGTTTCTGCCTGTTTATGGTCATGTACCCTGTTAAAAAATGCCCCATAGAGTTCAGCCTTCAGGCCTTTTAAATATCTTTCGTAGTCATCGACTGCCTTTATAATAGCAGTTTCTGACTTGGGGATTCTTATCAGAAAGGAGTTTGGTCTCTGGGCATAAACAATGAACTTGGCTTCAGACAGGCTCGATGCAGGGTATTTAAAGCCGCTGTCCGAGACAACCTCCTGCTGCCCCATGAAGTAGGAGCCGAGCCTTAAGGGGTCGTTTGGTGACGATATCTCTTTTGCACCCTTGAGGTCTTGTAAGTCAACGAAATCCTCAGGGAATCTCTTGACACCATCTGGTATGATCTCTTCGGCAACCTGCTCTTTTAACCTTTCTACGTCTCGTTTGATTCTTGCCTGTTTGATCTTCTTCCGTGATTTGGCAAGCTCTATCCTCTCCCTCACCATCCCTGTAAGCCCCTCATACAAGGGCTTTAGATATGTCTTTGGTTCTAGACCAAGGGCCTCAAGCACGGCACTGTCAAGGGCATGTCTGTCTTTCATCTTGATCTCTTCAAAGATGGTTCTAATCGGACGGGTAAGAAGCTTCTCAAAGGCCTTTAGGATTCTATCTACATGTTTCTTAGCAATTTTTTCTGCAATAGGAATTAATAGGCTTTTTATATCAGGGCCATAAAATGTCAGTAACCCATCGCCAAGATTCAAGCGGCCGGCAAGTTCTACTCCTAAGAAGGTTATACTTGAATTTAAAAGAGCAGCATTTATAGCAGCCTTATTCGTGTTGTAGAACAAACCTTCAAAAGCTACGTCTCCAACCAATGATTGTGCCGTATTTAATGGAAAATAAAACCGTTCACTTACAAAGCGATTAATGACAAAATGCCCTGGTTTTCTTTCACCGATAGCATACCAATAAGGTCTGCCTTGAACCGATGGAACTTCTGGAAACGGGATACCTTCTTTTTTATGCCCTCTACCACCTTTAGTATATTGTTTTTCACCCCACTTTATATAACTTAAAATTCCCATCTTATTTGCTTTTCTAAGGTCTTTTTTGCTTATATTGCAGTAGAGAACTGAGAATTCGATATTTTTATTGTCAACTTCTAAAGAAGCAATTTCCTTGGGTGAAGTAATCAAAGGGAGTATAAATTCCTTTTCAATACCCCAATGCTGAATCTTCTCTTCTTTTAGATGAAAAAACTCGTTAATGCCTGTTTTAATCCCAAAATTTATCTCAGCCACATCATCCAATACCACAAGTTTATCCCTGCACATATGCAGTATCTCAAAATAAATCTCTGGCGCTCTTAGGTATTGCCCCCATTTCACTGTCTTTCCAGATTCCATAACCTTATCAAGCAGATGCCCCTGCCTTAAAACCCTTACCCTGAAGTTCTCATCGTCATACGTGGCATGGCCGCTCAGGGTATTTACAAGACCTGAGCCTGTAGTCTTTATGTGCTCAGAGCCGGCTCTTTCTATGGAATGGATCAGTCTGTCGAGCTCGAACCATCGCTTCTTCGGGAGGTTTATATCCCACGGGATCAGGTCTTTGAGACGCTTTTTTATCTTTACGAACTTGACGTTGTTGTCGTTTCTCTTGTCTTCACTACTGCACCGCTCAAGTATTGTGACGATAGTGTTTACGGCCGCATCTTCAAACCACGATTCACAGCGAGATTCAATGATGGCGACTATCTTGAAGTTCTTAAGGAAAAACCTCTGCAGCTCATATCCGTAGGCAACGTCAAGCCACGCATTTGAGGTAACTATCCCCATCCTTCCCCCCTCCTTAAGATGCCGTGCCGTATGGAAAAACAGATAGGCATAGATATCAGCCTGCCCTGAGAGCCTTAAACCTCCATTGTTGAACAACTCAGGGTAATCTGTCTTCCAGTCTTTAAACATGATCTCGACAAGCGTATCCTTATACCCCCGTATTCTTTTTTCAATAAGCTCCTGTCTGATATACGGAAAGTTACCCACTATGGCGTCAAAGGGCGGTATGGTCTCATCGATCATAAAACCTGCCGCCTTTGGAGGTGGGAATTTGAACACATCGCCAGCCTTAACCGTAAAAAAATCCCTCGATATAACTCGCGGGAAGTTTGCATAGTCCTCTATCCTCTGCCTGTAGAGATTGATCGTTGCAAGCTCGGCTGGGAAGCGGGCTATGTCTACACCCCATATCTGGGAAAGCAGCTTTTTGTGGTCTTTCTCTCCTGCGTTTCTAAGTCTGTCGTATGCCCTGATCAGAAACGTCCCCGTTCCGCACGTGGGGTCTAGTACCCTGTCTGAGACTGACCTGACACAAAAGGCCGTTATAAAGTCTACAAGCTCCTCATTGGTGAAATACTGACCTAACGTATGTCTTTCCTGCGGCGGTATCAGTTTCTCAAAGACGTTACCCACAACATCTTGAGGCATACGTGAAAAGTTGTATCTGTTGAGGTTAGCAGCGAGACTTACCAGTGTTCCTACACCGCCTTGCGGGAAAGGCACCTTGTCAGGAAAGTCCTCTTCAAACACGGCCTGATAGTCTATCTGTCTTGCGAACTCAAAATATTTCCTAAGGCTGGCATCTATTTCCTTTGGCTCATCTAAATGTAGGTCAAATACCGGGATGTCTGAGCGGAAGCGGCGCAGGGTTAGATAAAAAATTATCTTTCCAAAAAGCCTGTATATGATCTGCCGTGACACCGTTTCAAGAAATTCCTCCACATCATATCTCGCAATGCCCTGTTTAACCGCCCAATCATGGAGTTCGTTCTTAAATGTCGTATCTCTTCCAACCTCTGCCATCAATGCCTCGTGTAATAGAGGTCTAAGGGTCTTTATTGCCTCCGAGAGTTCAAAGACAAAATATGTGGAGTCAACGTCAATGAGGTGGAGATGTCCATCTCTGTGAAGTGTGGACAGGTCGCATAATATCTCTTTTGCCCTTGCCCTTAGAAGCACCCTTTTAGACTCAACCCAGAGATCGTCAGGACTCGTTATAGGTGACAAGGGCGAATATGTCTTGTACCTGTGCTGTCTTGAAACCTTCTCTGGATAAAGCGGCGTTCTCCAGATGACAGCATCAGCCATGTTCCACGTAACAAAATAATCTGCGCCCATCGCCCTTGCCTTTTCCGCTGCATTTTCAAGCAACGCTTGGTCATCGACGGGCGTGGCCGGTGTCTTTAATTCCCAGCCGCAGAAGCCCTGTCCAGCCGCCCTGTTTAACCATATCTGAATGTCAGGAAACCGTGTCTTCTTTTCTGTAACTTTTATAGAAGGCTCTGAAGAGGCTGCCTCAAAAGGATAATCCCCATCCTTTATGAACTCATTAAGCCACGAAATTACTTGACTTGTAAATTCTCTTTCGTTGGTTCTAATATCGGCCATAGATAACATAATATCTAATGTAATATTACGGGGTCAAGGGGACTGGTTCCCTTGCGGAGGTGTCTGAGGGGAGGGGTTGCGAACCCCTGCGTCAGTAGGCAGAGCCTCCCCTTCTATTTCTAAAAAATTTACAGGCTTTTAATCGACTTGTAGGCGGCCTTAACCGTATCCTCTATGTCCCTTTCGGTATGAGCCAGACTGATGAAACCAGCCTCAAACTGAGAAGGCGCCAGGTAAACGCCCTCATCTAACATGAGTCTAAAGAAGCGTCCAAACCGCTCGGTATCGCAGCTTAGGGCAGTGCTGTAGTCAAAGACCTCTCTGTCGCAAAAGTACTGGCAGAACATCGTACCTGCACGGTAGAACCTCGTACTGGCACCTGCCTTGCGGGAGGCATCTATTAAACCCTCCTGCAGCGCCTGAGCCGTTTGTTCAAGTCTGTCGTATACACCCTCTTGTAAGAGGATTTTAATGGTCTCGATACCGGCGGTCATGGCTATGGGATTGCCTGATAGAGTGCCAGCCTGATAGACCGGTCCTTCAGGTGCAATTAGCGACATGATCTCTCTCTTACCGCCGTATGCCCCTACTGGCAGCCCTCCGCCAATCACCTTACCGAGACATGTCATGTCAGGGGTTATGCCATAGAGTTCTTGTGCCCCGCCAAGGGCAACCCTAAAGCCAGTCATCACCTCATCAAAGATAAGGACGACATCGTACTTGGCCGTAAGCTCCCTGAGACGCTCTAAGAAACCGTCTTTGGGCAATACGCAACCGATGTTACCGATCACGGGTTCAAGGATTACACAGGCGATTTCCTTGTGCTGCTGGGTGATGACAGTCTCTATGACGTCCACGTCGTTAAAGGGCAGCGTGATAGTGGCTGCTGCAAATGATTGTGGCACACCTGGGCTTGTTGGTATCGACAGGGTTGTTGCCCCTGAGCCGGCCTTGGAGAGTAAGCCGTCAGCATGGCCGTGATAGCAGCCCTCAAACTTGATAATCTTGTCTTTCTTGGTAAAGGCCCTTGCTGCTCTAATAGCGCTCATCGTTGCCTCGGTGCCGGAGTTGACAAAGCGCACCTTGTCCATTGACGGGTAGAGTTTTAGGACAAGAGTGGCAAGCTCTACCTCAAGCGGTGTTGGTGCTCCAAAGCTGGTACCGTGTTCAACCGCTCTTTTGATGGCCTCAACCACGATCGGATGGGCGTGTCCGAGTATCATCGGCCCCCAGGACAGGACGTAATCTATGTACTTGTTGCCATCGACATCGTAGATGTTGGCTCCGTTTGCCATAGCTATAAAAAGCGGGCTGCCCCCTACTGCCTTAAATGCCCTCACCGGGCTGTTTACACCGCCAGGGATTAACTCCTGCGCCCTGGTGAATAATTCGTTTGATATCGTGTTTTTTCTCATGCCGCAGTATAGCATAAAACAACCGCCCGTGTCATCGGCTCGAATTCTGAAGGGTGCATAAGAAATTCATGGGGAATTATGCAGCCTTTTTTAGATGGTCGACAATATTGTTCCATTGACCAGACAGATATAATGCTCTTAGTGATACAATAGGTTGCACGT
>PEAB01000146.1 GCA_002753395.1 Nitrospirae bacterium MYbinv3
CGCTGTGCGATATGCTTAAGTCAACAGCATTAGGTCTGAGGGGGGCGGAGCGCCCCCCTTCTTTTTTTTTAGCTTTTTTGTTATCATAGGGAGCTACGAATAAAAATTGAGGTTCAGGTTTCAGAATGGAAGTAATAGATATACATACACACGGTATAGGCAGCTTTGATACGGAGACGGCGTCGAGAAAGCAGATATTAAAAATCGCTGAACTCCATGCTCAAAATGGCGTCGGGATGATAATACCAACCATCTACGCTGCGGAGATTGACGTCATGCGCCTCCACGTTATGACAGTTAAAAAGGCAATGGAGCTTCAGGCATCCTCTGAAAAGACCTCTATCAGCGAGGCAAAGATACTCGGAGTGCACCTAGAGGGACCTTTTTTAAACCCTGAGATGTGCGGTGCCTTAAACAAAAACACCTTCATTAAGCCATCTGAAAAGGCTCTTGGCGACTTATTAGAGGACATATCAGACGTGGTTAAGATAATCACTGTAGCGCCGGAGTTAGACGGCGCCATTCCTATGATAAAACAGATAACAGAAAAAGGCATCCTTGTTAGCATGGGACATTCTAACGCTACATACTCTGAAGCTGAAGCCGGTTTTTACGCAGGGGCTCGGGGAGTTACACACCTGTTTAACGCGATGCGCCCCTTCCACCATCGTGAGCCAGGTTTAGTAGGCTTTGCCCTTACCAATAAAGACATCTACGTAGAGGTCATAGCCGACCCATATCACCTGCATCAGAAGACTCTATCATTAATATTTAATGTAAAGGTCAACGACAGGATAATAATCGTATCAGACTCCATTAAGGAAACAAAGTCCTCACACTACGCCGGAGGGATCACAAACGTACATCACACCCTTTTAGGCGGTTCTTTGACTGTAACGGAGGCCGTAAAAAGGCTTGTTAAGAATGGCTTTAGTGAGGAGTTGGTTATGAACTGCGTAGCGAAAAACCCAAGTGATTATCTCGGACTTCACTTGACGCAATAATCCAGGTTTTCCTTGACCGTTTTTGTATTGGGGTGATTGTCACCATAGAGCGTTGTAAATATTGTGTATGAGCGCATGAAGTAGTCATATCCCTTTGTTTTATCTCCGGACTCACGCCAGGCAGAACCGAGGTTGTTGAGGTCTCTACCCACGCTGTAGTGTTTTTCTCCGTGCAGACTGAGATCTATATCAAGTGCCTTTTCATAATATTCTATAGCCTTTGCAAATTCACCGAGGCCGCGCCAAGCCAGACCAAGGTTGTTATAGCGTATGGCAACGGTTGGATGTACCTCACCGTACACGTTTAGATCGATACGCAGCGCCTTCTTGTAGTACTCGATGCCTCTGTGTAGGAATCCAAGCGTGCACCAAGCCATTCCGAGATTATTGTAGTCAACGGCAACATCGGGATGGTTCTCTCCGAAAACAAGCAGATCTATATCGACAGCTTTAGTGTAGTATTCTATGCCCTTAAGTTTATCGCCTAGTATGCTCCAAGCCGTGCCAATATTTGTGTAGTCCCTGGCGATGCTTGGGTGGTTATCCTCGTATATGCTGTGGTCTATCTCTAGGGCCTTTGTGTAGTATTCAAGTGCCTTTTCAACGTCTCCGCGCGTCCTCAATGCCAGTCCAAGGTTACTGTACATGGTGGCAATATCAGGGGTACCTTTGCCATAGTATTGCAGGTCAATATCAAGGGCCATGTTGTAATAGTTTATGGCCTTCTGTATATCTCCAAGATCAACCCAGGCTAGGCCTATATTGTTGTACAGGGTAGATACCCTGGGGTGTCTATTGCCAAAGATAGCAATATCTATATCAAGTGCCTTTTTATAACACTCTACAGCTTTTTGCGCATCCCCCAGGGATCTCCAGCACATGCCAAGGTTGTTGTACCTGGAAGAAACCCTTGGATGGTTCCCGCCAAAGAGGTTTAGATCCACCTCGAGCGCCTTGTTGAAGCAGCTTATAGCATTATCTAACCGGCCAATGCTGTTAAATGACACGCCAATGGCGTTATATCTTTCAGAGATGGCTGAGTGCATCTGTCCGTATGACGACAGGTCAACCTCAAGCGCCTTGAGGGTATACTCCAATGCATGTTTCTTCTGTCCTACGTTATCCCATGCCTTGCTTAAACGATCGTAGAGTTTGGCCTTATGTATACGTTTGCCGGAGGTCACCTCCTGACTGTTTGTAAGCTCATTGATTAGCTCAAAGATATTATCATCGTCAATCCTATTTGAAATAGCTTCTGCAGCCTTTAATGTTTCAACATGGTTGAGGCCTCTTTCCTTTGCATATTTAACTAACCTGTCTCTTAGTGAGATACGATTCAGTGTCAGGGCGTCAGTGTCATCTTCCAGGGCAACCAGGTCCTGTGTATAATAAGTCTGCATATCATTTATAATGCCAAGTAATCCCTCGTATACAAGGATATTTAAGACGCCCTCAAAGACACCCTCCTCAGTGTCGTAGGAGCATTCTTGCATACACTCCATGATAAGTGTGTTCAGATCAAATCTTGCTTCCATCCTACCTGTTATTGTACAAAATTATGCCCCAATATTTCAGATTAATTTTTTGTGTGAGAAAAAAGCTGCCTCAGCAAATTTAGGCTGACTAAACCCCTTGTCATACCAAGCTGCGTTCATACCAGTATTGGTATAGAAGGGGAGACTCTGTCTCCCCTCAGACCCCTCTGCAAGGGGACCAGTCCCCTTGACCCCATTATAATACAACATCTTACATTCTGAAACATAATGTACCTCTTTGAATGCAACTTAGTATCAAGTGGTGTCTTCTTTATATTTCATGGTAACTATGATTTTAAGCTTTCTGTATTCCTGCTTACGCAGGAATGACATACTTGGAAAGCGCCTATTACTGTCATTCTCACGAAAGTGGGAATCCATGTATTGAAACAATAAAAACAAAATTACCATGTTTTTTAAATCAGATTGAAACAAAATATAGAAGTAAAAGCGCTGCTTTTAGGTCTACATATCTATGCGGGTAATGACTCCGCGGAGTTTGTGGGAAGGCAGATTGTAAAATTGAACAAAGGAGGGGGTAAGCCTCTTGATGATTGAAAAAATCCGCCAGATAAAGTTGTTTGTGGATATGTCCTCGAGACCGTAGAAGATGGTCTTAACATCTATACCATTGTTCGACAAGATATTGTCTACATCCACCACTTCCATATATCCCATTTCGATGACGAAGGTCCTCATACCGTCAGTTATCTTATCTCCTGTATAGGCGTTGACACCAAACGGTTCGTCTAACTTATCCATTGATACGATAACGTTGTCCTCATAGATAATATTATCAGCAAACATAGTGCGCACTATGTAAGGTGGCACCATGTTAATATCTCTGGCAAAGAATATACCTGTACCTTGTATCTTGCTATACTTCTTGTAAAATTCAACATACTGAGGCAGAAAGTCCCTCAGCGGCATTGGTTTGAGTCTCTTGTAGAGATATTTTTGTCCCTGTGTGTAGATTAGAATGATGACTAATGGTATAGCGGCTATTATAATAGACCAGTAGCCTCCGTGAGGTATCTTAAACGTGTTTGATGCAAAATACACGATGTCTATTATAAAAACAAATGCTGAAAGCAGGGCAGCGATATAGTTTTTCCTTAAAAGAAAAATCCATGACATAAACAGTCCCGTAAGGGTCATAGTACCGGTAACCGCTAGCCCGTAGGCAGCAGCTAAATGACTCGACTCTTTAAACTCGTACATGATAATCAACACGCAGACGAGCAAAAACCAATTGACAAAGCCAATATATATCTGACTCCTAAACTCAGTAGACGTGTAGTCGACCTTAAACATGGGCATAACGCGTGTGGTGATGCTCTGGTAGACTATTGAGAACATGCCGCTGATCATGGCTTGAGAGGCTATAACGGTGGCCATTATGCTCAAGAATAAAAACGGGACGTATAGGAACTTGGCCTGATACCGGATCATCTCAAAAAGTACATTCTTGGCCTCTGGATGAAGTATCAAGAAGGCTCCCTGTCCCATGTAGTTAAGCAAAAGGGCTGCAAAAACGAAATACCACGCACGCAGAATCGGTTTCCTCCCTAGGTGTCCCATGTCTGCATAGAGGGCCTCACCGCCTGTAGCACACAAGGTGACTTCAGATAGTATAAAGAATCCGCTAACGCCATTATCTATCAGAAACTTGACCCCATAGTAAGGGTTAACCGCCTTGAGTACCGAGGGAAACTCTATGATTGCAAGCAATCCAGAGACGGACAGCACAATAAACCACAAGAGCATTATAGGTCCAAAGGCCTTGGCCACGCGCTCGGTTCCTTTTTTTTGGAAGAAAAACAGGACAATAGCTATTATCCCTGCTATAAGGATCAACTTATTACCGCTTGTCTTTTCAAAACCTGGGATGAGTAGCAGACCCTCCACGGCACTCAGTATACTGATAGCTGGTGTTATGACGCCATCTCCTATGAGAAGTGATATGCCTATAATTGAAAGCAAGGTGATAAAGGCCACCTTTCTCTGTGACTTTAACAACGGCCTTAGGAGTTCTTTCAAAACGATGGTACCGCCCTCTCCCTTTTTGCCGAGACTCATGGCCAGCCACCCATACTCCAACGATACAAGAACGCTCAACGTCCACACGATAAGCGATAACACGCCTATTACGTTATCTACCGTTGGCTTGGTGAGTAAGACAATAACTGTGAGTGTGTAAATAGGGCTTGTGCCAATATCACCAAAGACAAGCCCCAAAGACTTGATGATACCTCCAAAGCTAGTGCCTTCTCTGCTCATAACCAAATACTATCCATAATTCTTGAGTAGTGCATAGTATACTACACACTATAAGAAAATGGGTAGTCCTGCACAAGTAGTGGTAACAGTAAACTTAACACCCTCCCCTAACCCCTCCCATCAAGGGAGGGGAATTGAATATTACTACCTCTGCATGACTACCTCTTTTTTATATTTACCGTGAAAATCTTAATGAGTTAAGGCCCAAAAACCTACCCTCACCGTCTATGACAGTTTTTTTGCAATGACTCTATGTCTTATAATAAGTTATGAGCAAAC
>PEAB01000024.1 GCA_002753395.1 Nitrospirae bacterium MYbinv3
GAGTTTATGATCACCCTCTTTTGAGACTAATATGTAACTCATCCCGTTAGTCTTTAAATGCTCTATAAATGGCTGCTTGCTATGAAGGCTGTCAGAGACAACAATTACATTTAACCTAGGGCGAGCCTTCCTTATATTTGTAACCAATCTTTTGCCAGCCTCTATCTCACAATCTTGTTTATTCGCACCATCCGTATTTCTTATCTCCTCTGGCATAAGAGGTAAGTACCTGTTTCATATCAGGGTGCATTATCGCCGACTGCATTATCTGATGTGTGTAGGTTGTTTCACCATTTTTTATGTTCTCTCCATCTAAAGCCGAACAATGTTTTCACTGAGAATCGCTGGGGGAAGAGGGACATGCGGAGTTTACCTTCTTTGTTTTTTACGCTTGTTATATCAAGGACAGTAGATGTAAAATAAACACTGACTTTTAACACCATTGAATATGAAAACTAAGGTTGAAAAAATGAATACAAGGATTGAGCAAGATTGGGTCAAGTGGTCTGGTCTCCTTGCAGGAGGGGGCAGCAGGGGGGGGCAACACCACCGTCCTGTTTTTCTCCTTCTCTTCTTCTTGTTCCTGGTCGTCTGTCTTTTACCAGGATGTAAGAAAAATGAGGCACCCCAGATGACTGCGGAGAAGGTCATCAACGTCACCACGACGCCCGCCGTTAAAACCACACTCAGACCGTTTGTCGAGGCGACCGGGACGATCGAACCATTCGAGAGGGTAACGGTTAGCAGCGAGGTAGATGGCCTGCTGTCTCAACTTACTGTGGCTGAAGGTTCAAAGGTATCAAAGGGGACAATATTGGCCAAGGTCAACGACAGCGATTTGACCCTAACACTAAAGAGAGACGAACTAGCCCTAATCCAGGCAGAGGCATCATTAGCCAACCTTAAAATCGAGTATGAACGTAAGGCCGCCCTGTATAAAGACGAACTTGTTACTAGACAACAGTTTGACGATATCACAGCCAAGGTATCCATCGCCGAGGCCGAGGCGGGAAGGGTAAAGGCCGCCGTGCAGCTTTCAAAACAGAGGCTGGACAAGACGATCATCAACAGCCCCATCACCGGTGCTGTTGATGTCAAAAAGGTCTCCACAGGCGATTATGTCAGAAATGGTACCCCGATTGTTACAATTATACGGACAAACCCTGTCAAACTGAATTTCTCTGTACCAGAGAAGGCAGCACAATACCTGGGTGTAGGGCAGGAGGTAGAGTTTAAGGTTGATGCGTTACAACAGCAACAGTTTAGAGGAAAGGTCAGCGTCATATACCCCACAGTCGATAAGAAAACCCGCACTCTTGAGGTTGAGGCGCTCGTTGACAACGCCGACGACTCACTGAGGCCGGGGTATTTTGCACACGTGATCATTTATATGCAGCAGCCGCGCGATGTTATAGCAGTGCCTGCTACGGCGCTCACCTATGAGGGAGAGGGTGTTAAGCTCTACGTCGTTGATGGCGACAAGGCAAGTCAGGTTATGGTGAAGATAGGACAGTCCTTTACGGATGAGAAGTCCCTTGAGTTGACCGAGATAACACAAGGTGTTACTGTCGGGCTATCCGTGGTAGTGGTTGGACAACAGAGCCTCTTTGATGGCGCCAGGGTGAAGGTACATAAGGCGGCTAATTAAGCCATGTGGTTATCTGATACATCCATTAGGCGGCCTGTCTTTGCTACAATGCTTATCCTTATCCTTGTCCTATGGGGGATCATAAGCTATCCTGAGATAGGGGTTGACCTTCTTCCACGGGTAGACTTTCCCATTGTCAACATTACAACGAGGCTACCTGGCGCAAGCCCGGAGATCATGGACGTGGATGTAACGGACAAGATCGAGGAGGCAATCAATACCATTAACGGTGTAAAATCGATCACGTCATCGAGCTATGAATCCACATCGGTTACAACGGTGGAGTTCGTCCTTGATAGAGACATAAACCTGGCCGTGGCAGACGTGAGAGAGAAGCTGTCTCTGGTCAGGGCGCAACTGCCACAGGACATAAAAGAGCCGATAATCGAGAAGGTTGACCCCGATGCCAATCCGGTGCTGTGGCTGGCCCTCACCAGTCAGCTGCAATCTGGTGAGATACAGAGCCAGGAGCGTCCTGGAGCGGCAAAACGGACGGAACGAGAGCTCTCCACATACGCCAACGAGGTGCTAAAGGAGCAGCTTCAGAAGATCAACGGAGTTGGGGCGCTACGGATGGCCGGTCTGAGGCTGCGTCAGGTTCGAATCTGGCTTGACGCCACCAAGATGCGGGCCTACGAAATCACCTACTACGACGTAGTCAACGCCCTCAAACGTGGCAACGTAGAAATGCCAGGGGGAAGGATCGAGGGTAACTCCAAGGAATATTCGATAAAGGTGAAGGGTGAGTTCACGCATCCAAATCAGTTTAATGACCTCATCCTGTTAACTATCCCTGGCCAGACCGGGCGCAACGCCGCCACCATCCGGCTCAGGGACGTCGGCAGGGTTGAGGATGGCATGGAGGAGAAACGCTCTATCGCCCGCTTTAATGGCCGCCCATCGGTGGGCATAAGCATACAAAAGCAATCGGGGACAAACACCGTGGAAGTCGTTGACAGGGTCAAGAAGGAACTAGTAAAGATTAAAAGGACCCTTCCCCCTGGTATGTCACTTGATATCAGCTTTGATCAGTCAACGTTTATAAAAATATCTATCAGCGAGGTACAGCATCACCTATTGTATGGCGGGGTGTTTGCTTCGCTAGCAGTGCTCTTGTTCCTTGGTAATCTTCGATTGACACTGATAAGCGCCATTGCCATCCCGACCTCTCTTATTTCTACGATGGCCATTATGAATTACTACAAGTTTACATTTAATAACATGACTATGTTGGCGCTGTCACTGTGCATCGGAATACTCATAGATGACGCTATCATTGTTATAGAGAACATCCACAGACACGTGGAGGCCGGCGAGGACCCCGTCAAGGCGGCACACTCTGCCACCTCGGAGATCGGTATGGCGGTTGTGGCAACGACTTTTTCCATTGTAGCTATATTCCTGCCTGTGGCCTTTATGAAGGGGCTTATTGGGAGGTTCTTCCTTCAGTTTGCCCTGACCGTGGTCTTTTCCGTTATGGTATCCATGCTTGTTTCGTTTACGTTGACACCCATGCTAGCATCTAGATTTATACGTCATTCACATGGTGATCAGATCGATAACGGACGGTTTAATAGATGGTCTGAGGCATTCCACTCATACATCGAGCGCTTGTATAAGAGGATGTTGATCGTGGCTATGGGGCACCGGTTAAAAGTGCTGTTTCTGGCGGGGTGCATTTTTGCCTTTAGCCTTTATATCACGAAGTTCATCGGTAAGGAAATGGTGCCACCTGAGGACCAGGGGCGTTTTGTAGTACGGTTGCAGGCCCCGGTTGATTACTCTATAGATGCCGTTGACAGTATGTTTAAGGAGGCTGAGGTTGTTGTAAGTGGATTATCTGAGGTCAAGACCTTGTTCTATGCCCAGGGATATGATATGTCTGGAGAGATAAACAAGGCCTCAATGTTTGTTGGATTGGTGTCGAGGCATGAGAGAACAAAGACTCAGGAGCAGGTAAAGGCGGATGTCAGAAGGGCACTATCCCAGGCCATACCAGGGCTTAAGGCAACCGCTGAGGATATCTCAATCGTAGGCGGGGGGCTAAGAAATGCACCAATCCAGTTTATCATAAGGGGCAGTGACCTAAACGCTCTCAACACATATACACATGAGATATCTGACAGGTTTTCAAAGTTGCCTGGAATAGTTGATGTCGATACCTCCTTTGAGTTGGGCAAACCAGAGGTACGCGTTCTTATTGATAGGGATAGGGCTGCGGAGTTAGGAGTGGATGTGGTGTCAGTGGCTGAAGCTATAAACATCCTCATCGGCGGGGAGGCTAACGTTACACATTTCAAGGACAACTCCAAGGGCAGACGCTATGACGTCAGAATAAGGCTTAACCAACAGGACAGGGCACAACCAAATAAGATTGAAGGCATCTACGTTCGCTCTAAGAGCGGGGCTCTCATAGGGTTGTCAAATGTAGTAACGGTTATAGAGGGAGCCTCTGCATCAAGCATAATCAGGGTGGATAGACAGAGGGCTATCATACTGTTTGCAAACCTTGAAAACATCCCTCTGGGACAGGCAACATCACAGCTTGACGACATTGCAAACAGCGTATTGCCACCAGATTACACAACGATTTACAAGGGGATCGCTGAGTTTATGGGAGAGTCCTTCTATTACCTGACCATAGCGATATTCCTTGGAGTGGTTATGGCATACATGATACTTGCGGCCCAGTTTGAGAGCTTCATACACCCGGTAACGGTGCTCCTGGCTATGCCGCTATCCTTTATTGGGGCATTTGGGGCGCTTTTGTTAACCGGTAAGACGCTCAACATATTCAGCTTCATCGGGTTGATTCTCCTTATGGGCCTTGTCAAAAAGAACTCCATACTCATAGTCGCCTACACAAATACGCTAAAGGAGCGTGGTTACAAGACCCATGATGCGATAATCGAGGCCTGTCCAGTGCGCCTTCGCCCAATACTGATGACCACGGTTGCCATGATCTTTGGTATGCTTCCTATAGCCGTAGGGCTCGGTGAGGGCTCGGAGACACGCTCCCCAATGGCCATCGCTACAATCGGAGGACTCTCCACATCGCTGTTTCTAACGCTTTTTGTTGTACCTGCTGCCTACGAGCTATTTGACGATATCATCACCTGGCTAAAACAAAAGACAGGATATAGATCGTAATAGTTCCCCGTATATATACCAAGATAAGTCAGGTTTGCAAAAATCTTGTGATTCCCGCGTAAGCGGAAATCCACTCCGTAATCCCGTCAAGACGCATAGATTCCTGCTTTCGCAGGAATGACATTTTCATGTTATTGGATGTCAAGGTCAAAATCTTTTTGCAAACTCCATTTAGTTTAGTATATAAAGAAGAGAGGGCTCAGCTATTGACGCAGGGGTTCGCCCCCCATCAGACCCCTGCAACAAAGGAGTCCCCTTGACCCCGTTATATAGCATATTTATTCACTTAGTTTATAACATACTATTATATAAACGATAATAACTTGCTTAAAAATGTCACAGAACAGAGATGATAGCGTCTATACAGAGCCTTCAGTATTAATCAACGGTCTTATCCACACCTTGCCAACAGGCATTGTTAGTATATAACGTCTGATAAGGTATATTATGTAAAATTACAGAATGGGACATACTCTAAGGCATTCACTTGAGTTGACCAGCAAATAGTTTACTCTATGACTCTTATGTGTATCTGTGTCGTCTATGGTTACATGGTATCCTCTTTAAAAAGCATGGTAAAAAATTTTTATGGTTCCAAGACTATGGATTCCCATTTTCGTGGGAATGACAGTAATAGCCGTTTTCCAAATATATCATTCCATAGCCTGCCCCTGGCTTGAACAGAGGTAAACAGGAATCCAGTAAGCGTAAAAGCATAGTTACCATGAAATATAAAGTAGATACGTTACATGTTTTAATTTTAAGCACCTTAAGATTTTTTTATGTACTATGTTTTTATGCTTGTTTTTTGATATACTAACTGCTTATGAAAAGTACTACAGTAGACAGGATAATCGACGTTAAATCGTTGAGTTTCTTTTACTCACAAGATAGCCAGACACTGAAAAATATATCTATGCCAATATATAGAAACATGGTAACATCGTTAATCGGTCCATCAGGGTGCGGTAAGACCACACTATTGCGATGCTTTAACAGGATGCACGACCTCTACCCAGGCAATCGCTACGAGGGCGAAATATTGTTTAATAACACTAATATATTATCCAACTCTGTAGACCTTATAGAGCTGCGCTGCCGCATAGGTATGGTGTTTCAAAGGCCAACGCCCTTCCCCATGTCTATATTTGAAAACGTAGCATTTGGGTTGAAGTTAAAGGGGATAAAGAACAGACGTGAGCTGGGGCAGTCTGTTGAGACGGCCTTAAGGCATGCCGTCCTCTGGGACGAGGTCAAAGACAGACTAAACGCTAGTGCCTACAACCTTTCTACTGGACAACAACAGAGGCTCGTGATAGCGCGTTCATTGGCTGTCAAACCTGACGTTCTGCTCTTTGACGAACCAGCCTCTTCATTAGACCCCATATCCACTTTAAAGATAGAAGAACTGTCTGCAAGCCTCAAGTCCAATTACACAATTATCATCGTTACGCACAATATGCAGCAAGCTGCAAGAATATCTGACTGGACTGGCTTTATGATGCTAGGTGAGTTGGTAGAATTCGATCGGACTGACCAGTTGTTCACAAACCCCTCTAACCTCCTCACGGAGGATTACATATCAGGAAGGTTTTAAAAGATGTTAATTAAAGACGAGGAACTAAAAGGGATAAAAGAGATGCTTCTTACTATGGCATCACATGTTGAGATCGCAATTAAGGACAGCGTAAAATCCCTTTTGGAAAAGGATTTGGAGCTGGCAAACAAGGTCATCAAAAACGACCATATAGTTAACACCTACGATGTTCAGATCGACGAGGCCTGTATCAAGTTTATAGCACGCAGACAGCCTGTGGGAAAGGACTTGCGTTTTATCACCACTGGGATGAAAATAACCACTGACCTTGAAAGGATCGCCGACCATGCCGTAAATATTGCCGAAAGAGCTGTAGAACTTATAAATGAACCAGCCAACAAAACCTATGAAGATATATCAAGGATGAGAGAAGTTGCCCAGAGGATGATCAAAGACGCTATCGCCTCTTTTGTTAACGAGGATAAACGACTTGCAAAAGATGTTATAATGCGGGACGACGAGGTTGATGACCTCAACGACTCTATTAATGACGAACTGATAACTATTATGACAAAACAATCCGCCTCAATCATACAAGCAACTAAACTGGCCTATATATCAAGAAACCTCGAACGCATAGGTGACCACGCCACAAATATTGCCGAGATGGTCATTTATATGACAGAAGGCCGCATTGTTAGACATATGGCTGATATAAAAGAACCACCCAAGCACCCATAAAGGATACTTTAGGAGTACTGCATCTTTTGACCTCCTTCTGTTTTGCTCAGACATATAAGGAGATGTTCGAGCCTTTCTCCTGTTTATTGTCTGAGCTGCTAATCCCTTGGAACATTAAGTAAGAATCTTTCTGCTTTTCTCTGTAATCGTTTTGTTTACTCGTTAACTCTTGTTGTGCGCTGCTTTCTATCTGAGTAGCTTTTGCGGCAATTGCATGGTCCTGGGGTGAAGGGTCTGCCGGGGCGAGGGCGGCCGCTCTGACCTGCCGCATCTTTCTGATTGTGGCATCAGGCTCTTTTTCCCTGGATACGTCAATCGGGACCTCACCGCCACTTATATATCTTTTTCCGTCAGGTCCTTTCGTAAACTCATATGAGGGTACACCTGCATATTGACCGCCAACTGTTTCGTGCGCCTGCTCGTGTATCTTGACAGCCTGTTCACGCTGCTTTAGTCTCTGTACTTGGATCTCAATATCACGAGCTTTTGACTGTTCTACGCTGTTTTTAGACTTGCTGCTGTCTGTATTGCTGTTTTCCTTGATACCATTTGTCTCGTTATTGTTCTTGGTATTATTGGAGGTCTTGTCATTACCAGTTACCCCGTATGCCGGATAAATGTTTTGTTGTATACCTGTAGCTGATATCTCCATGTCATATCCCTCCTTGTGCCTTTAATAATGACACATAGATAGCTGATTATCTTTGTGCCGGATTTGGGAGCACTACTTTAGACGGCACTCTCTCATCTATGATCATCAGTTGAGCAGCCTTCATATTTGATGTATTGATGACTATTGGTGCCCTAAGGTTAACCGACATATCTTTGCCGGTAATAGTTGCAACAACAAGCACTAATAGATCCTCAACCTTCTTGCATTCAAGAAACTCCTCTACCTCGTCAACTGCTGTGAAGGAATAGTCTGTAAACATCACAAATGGGTCAACCAGAGAAAAGGCTATTTCTGGGGCATCAATAGCCTGTAACCACTTAACGGCTTTATCTGTGTCCAATAGACAGTAACGTTTTAATGCCTCAAAACCAGTTAACCCTCTTGGAAAACTAATGATCTTATCATCTTCAACCTCTATCTCTCCAAATCTTGAACTGCTAAACTGCATTATTCCCTCCAATTATATACTTGTTTTACAGCTACCACTACATAATTTATATGATATCACGTCCTTAGCACAACAGCCCATATCTCCATTTATCGGCAATATGAAGATAAATATTTAAGTATACTTTTGCACTTTTTTATAAACCATTATTTTATGCAACTATTGAGAATAGATTCCCTCTTTCGCGTGAATGACAGCAAGTGGCGTTTATAGCTGTCCATGTCACTCCTGCGTAAGCAGGAATCCAGAAAGTGCAAAACTATTGTATTTAAACTATGTTAGAGACTCTATACAACAATTAGATAAATGCTTTCATGTTAAGACCTGCCAACCTTTTTCTCTATTTTATAAGCATCGAGACAATCCCCTTTAGCACCTGAAGGTGGATTAGAAACTCTTCCTTTGTGGATATAGACCTGAGACGGTTTAGCACATACATTGGCCTAAGATAAAACTCCCTGTATGCCTTTTTATAGGCCGCTTCTACCTCTTTGGCCGATATGGTTGGAAGCTCCAAGACTGCGTGCGCCATGTCGTACAGACTCCAATGCGTGTGCTTGATGTAACCGTTGTCCTTTGCCCACTGAAAAAGGGCAGTGCCTGGAAACGGAGTCGTTATATTGATTATGGCACACTGTATGTCTATTGATTTTGCAAAATCTATTGTCTTTCTCATACCATCAGACCTCTCACCAGGGATACCGAGCATAAAGGCGCCCCTTATATCGATTTTAGCATCTCTTGTCCACTCGATGACATCCCTGTACCTGTCGCTTGTGACCTTTTTGTTGACAGCGCGCAGGACGTCATCATCGATCGTTTCAAAACCGTACATGATCTGATGACATCCAGCTGCCCTCATTAGTTTCAGGATATCGGGGTTGACCGTGTCGACTCGTGCAAAGCATGACCAACTGATATCAGCGTTTTCTGATATGAGCAGGTTGCATAGCTGTTCCACTCGTCTACGATTTGCCGTAAAGGTATCATCGTAAAAGGATACCTCCTTGATACCATAGACGATCTTCAGGTGCATTATGTGTTCAAAGACGAGCTTGGCCGATGTGACCCTCACCCGTGAGCCAAACATGGAGGAGAAACAAAATGTACATTTGCCAGGACACCCCCTTGAGGTTATCATACCGATGGATGGTGTCCGTTTGGCACTGCCCAGGGCCGAGTGATACCTGCTCATCGGCAGCTTTGCATAATCTGGAATGGGCAGGTCGTTGAGGTCTACGAAATCGCTGCTCTGAGGGTTTTGTACGACTTCCAAATCTGATGTGCGCCACGTAAGATTTGGGATGTTCTCAAGAGGCTCTTGATTGGCTAACGCAAGGATTGAGCCTTCTGCCTCACCACGGATTACGAGGTCGCAGACACCTCTTTGTATGAGCTCGTCGTGAAATATGGTTGGGTGTACACCCCCCATGAGGATCTGTAGCCCTGGATAACGGGAGCGCACGGCACGGGTAATGTCAATGGCCATGTCTATGTCGGGTGTGGTCGCCGTTATACCGACAATGGTATCTTCATGAACGTTCAGGGCTGCAAGTACGCCTGATACGTCGAGGTTTAGTGCCATAGCGTCGATTATCTCCGTCTGATGCCCTGCCCTTTGAAGCAGAGATGACATCAGCGCCAACCCAATGGGCGGGGTTATCGAATTGACGACAGACCAGATGCTGCTCTTAGCCAAAGCCCTGTTAGGATTTATAAAGACAAAGTGCATGAGTCTATTATATTATACTAACTATAATTTTGCATATCCTGGATTCCTCCTTTATTCATAACAATTGCATTAGAAAAACTGTCTGAACCACGATTTAATGGATTAAGAGATTGTCAGGATTATGTAAAAAAAGGGGTAGTCCTGCACAAGTAGTGGTGACAGTAAATTTAACACCCTCCCCTAACCCCTCCCATCAAGGGAGGGGGATTGAATATCACTACCTCTGCAGGACTACCAAAAAAGGCATAAAAAGTATCAATGGTATGAATCTATTATCCTGTAAATCCTTTCATCCGTTTAATCCTGGTTCAGACAATTCCATAAGATCAACGTTGACATGCGCCAAGTTTTTAATGCGATTACACTTTTATCATATCGTATCATGGTCAGTTGCGTAACTACCTGAGCAGGTTGTACTTCAAGATGCACCAGATGGCCTTAACGCCATCCCGCCAGCCGATCTTTTTACCTTCCATGTAGGTTCTTCCAAAGTATGAGATGCCCACCTCGTAGACCCTGCACCTTAACTTGGCTATCTTTGCCGTTATCTCTGGCTCGACGCCAAACCTGTCCTCTTCTATCTTAATCTTGGCAATGACCTCTCTCTTAAACGCCTTGTAACCCGTCTCCATATCTGTAAAGGTCAGATTGGTGAACATGTTTGACAAGAGCGTCAGAAAGCCATTGCCGACCTTGTGCCAGAAGTACAGGACACGGTGAGGGCCGCTTCCCATAAATCTTGACCCATAAACGACGTCCGCCAGCCCCTGCATGATAGGCTCACAGAGTAAAGGATACTCCGATGGGTTGTACTCAAGGTCTGCATCTTGGGTGATGATGATATCGCCGGTAGCAGCGCTTATACCTTTGCGCAGAGCGGCTCCCTTGCCTTGGTTTTGCTCTTGGTAGATGACCATCGAGACCCTGCCCTCCAATGACTTGAGCCTCTCCCTGGTGCCATCCTTGGAGCAATCATCAACAACGATGATCTCCTTGTCGCTGTAAGGGGCGTTAATCACGGCCTCTATAATCTCCTCGATCGTGTTGACCTCGTTATAACACGGTATTATTACTGACAAACGCATAGGAGTAGTCATACTCTATAAACGCTTATTTGAAAGGAGTGTTGGCAGAAACGCTATCGTCAAGTAGTAGCAAAACTCCACAACGTAGCTGTACCGTATGTAGGCCACAGACACCAGACTGCCAAGTGCAGCCGACAGCACTGGCACACTCCCTATCATCACTGTTATGAATGCCTCCGTACTAGAAAACCTGCTCTTACACAAGACGTAGATGCTATAAAGAAAGACAATAAGGTACAAGACTACCCAGTAGATATTTTTAAACAACAGTTTGTGGTATCGCAGGTATGCCGTGCTAAAGGCTTGAAACCCATTCCGAACAAGATGGACAGCCAAGAGCTCCAGTTTGACGCCTGTCCCTGTCTTGCTTAAGAAGATGGTATAAAAGTTGCGTTTCGGAGGGAACGGCTCTGCGTATTCGTTTAAAGTCTGTTTTATAATAGCAGCATTTTGCTGATTGCTTACCTTCATTGTGTTGTAGTGGGATATTAGCGTGTAGATATTGTAAGGTATCACGGTGTTGTACATGTTTTCCTGCCCGGTTATACCAGCCTCGTCCTGATTGATGTTTAAGAAGTAGTAAAGAAACATAACGCTGACAAACTTTGTATACAGCAGAGGATGTCGCTTTATTGACGTACCAGCAATGCTATTCATGTAGGGATAGAGGGACATCAATGCCGTAGCCGCACTTGGGGATTGTGGAAGGACGTTTTTAAGCTCAAGCGTAACAGCCAGGTTTTGAGGATAGATGTTAAAGAAGGCGTCATGGAGAGTCTTGATATCCCATGAATTGTTAATAGCGTACTTGACCTCTTTTGTTACCCTATCTCCAACGCTCCTGCTGAACTCTTTTCTTACCTCAGGGGGGAGGTTGCTGTCTGTCTCCATAAATGGCATCGTCACAGCAAAGATGTTGTTGGCCCCAAATGGTGACAGCGTAAAGGAACGTATAGTAAAGTGGTTGTACGTGGCAAGGGAGAGCATCATTACCACAAATGGAAAGACAAATGCGATCAGTAGTCTCTTAGGATGTGAATTCTTAACAAGAAACGCTGTTGTAAAGAGCATCGGGACAATCAAGAACAACCCGCTTGGGCGTACCCAGACTATGAAACCCATTATGAATGAGGTTGAGCCCCAGTACATCGCCTTTTTTGAGTACAGAGCCTGTATCAGACAGGCAAAGAATATTATTAAAGAGCTGACGTAGAGGCTCTCTGTCATATACGTGGTCTCTGACCATATGAAGGTTATGGTGTTAGCGGCAGCAGTCAAGGCCAAGGCAGCTAGGAGTGCCACACTAGGTTTGAAGTTATAATATAGCACATAAGCAAAGTACAACAATGAGCCCAAACAAACCATGCTCTGTGTCGCAACAATGGCCAGATTCGAGTTTGTAAACAATTTAGACACAAGGGCGATAAACAGCGGATAACCCGGTGTGCGATGGTCAAATTGCGGTAGCACGCCATTGAGGATATTAAAGACCTGTCTTGTATATGTCCAGCTATCAGGGGTAAGTGTTACCATTGGGTAGTACAGATAAAACGGCAGCCTCGTAATAAGAAAGGGTACGATGATCACTAAGCACATTAGCATCAATCGGTACCCTTTCCCAATGTCCCTATAGAAAGGCTTCACTAACTACAGTGTGTAGATCAATGTCATTATACTAGCTGTTTAGCGGCAGCTATCGCCTTGTCATAATCGGGATGATTTGTGATCTCAGGAACTACCTCAATGTACTTGATGACGTCAGCCTTATCTATTACGAAGATGGCACGTGTAAGCAATCTCAATTCCTTGATGCACATGCCATAGGCCATACCAAAGGAGGCATCCCTATGGTCGGACAGGGTAACGGCATTTTGTATACCAGCATTAGCACAGAATCTGGCATTTGCAAACGGCAGATCCATGCTCATGTTTAAAACTGCCACATCCTTAGACAACTTTGCGGCCTCCTCGTTAAACCTTCTCAACTGCATGTCACACACGGGGGTATCAAGAGATGGTGTAACGCTGATAACCTTAACCTTTCCAGCATAGTCTTTAAGACCAACTGGATTTAGACCATTGTCAAGTGCTGTGAAATCAGGTGCCTTATCACCTGCCTTAACTTCAGCGCCGTCGAGGGTTAGCCCATTACCTTGAAACGTAATCACACCTTTTCTTTCCATTTGTTAGCCTCCTGTTTTTAAGATTATGGATAGCTTATATTCTAAAATACTGTACCGTATTTTGTAAATCATCTGATCCTGTGGGGTGCATAAGAATTTACCGTGAAAATACATTATCATGTGCGGGGGTGAATGTACCCTATTCATGTCTGTTTCATGGGAAATTATGCAGCCCTTTTTAGATGGTCGACAATATTGTTCCATTGGCCAGACATATATAATGCTCTTAGTGATACAATAAATTGAACTTTTGTCTTATTCCAGTGCATACCAGACTGTTTCATTCTATTTTGGGTAGTCCAGTAGAAGTAGTGATGGCGCTATTTTTGTTGGTTCCTATTATTTCGCATGGGTAACTAAACTTAAGGGGAAGCTGCCAACGGGAGCGGTAGTGCAATCTAACGCCTTACCATTTATAGGCTTTCCCTAAGACTTAGCATTTCCCCTTCCCTACTGTCCATAGGCGGGGTTGTTAATCTTACCCACTCAAAGTTGGCAAGAGCCAAGACTATTATCTACATGCTCACAGGTATGCTGTGATTATACTAAGATTGGGTTACCCACTTGAAATGAAAAGGAACCGTAATTTTTCTATTAGTCTTAATTAGCGGTATAATAAAATCATATTTTGAATTTACTAAAGCATTTGATGAGACCTATAAAGTTGCAAAAAAAATGGAAATAGAATTGACATTATCAGATATATCGCTTTCCAAAATGCCAAAGAAACGACTAAAAACTAAACTATTATATTGCGTGTTCATCTTACTGGGAATGTGATGGAAGTCTGCTGTTTATAAGCTTATATTTAGTGCCTGCCACCCTACTTACACAGCCCTTTAGACTCCGATGTCAGGCTGTCGATCGCACAGAGGATCTCCGACACCGACTCGGAGACGGCATTAGCGCCGTCTGCACTTTCTTTGGACAACAGGCTGATCTTCTTCATTATATCAGACGTTTGCCTCGTTGAGTTGTCCTGACTGTCTACAAGACTATTTATCTCAGAAACACAGACGTGAAATCCGCCTACCAATCTGTTTATCTCGGTAAACTCAGAAAGCGCACCCTTTATAGACTCCGAACTGTTGACGATGACCTTGATGTTGTCAGTAAACTTGGCATCCGTCGACTGAATATCATTGACGACCGTGGAGATCATCTTGCTTATGTCCTTGCTGGCCTTATCGGAGGCGTTGGCCAATTTTCTCACCTTCTCTGCAACTACGGCAAAACCCCTGCCAGCTTCCCCCGCCTTGGCCGCCTCAATGGAGGCATTTAAGGCAAGCAGATTAGTCTCTGAGGCAATGCTGCCTATCTCAGCGGTAACCTTATTTACCTCCATCACCTTTGAGTTGATCCCTGAGACTATCTCTTTGGACGACATGATTATGTCCATTATGCTGCTTAACTCACGCTCAGCCGATGAGGATGTCTTTATTGCCTTCTGGGCAAGCTCTCCTCCATGACTGGCACCAGTGGATAGTTCTTGAGTCTTTGCCTTAATCCGCTCTGAGTCCTCAGCAAGCTGCGTTGACTGTTCACTCAACTCGCTAAGACTTGTCGATACGTTTGAGCAGCTTAACGCTATATCCTCTGCAGAGAAAGTTATTGCCTGTACCTTCTTTAATAAGGCTGTCGCAGTCTTTTCAATTGTATCGAGGTTCTTTACAACCGTCGCAAGAAGACGGTCATAATTTCTCATCACACTGTCATAGAGGTCTGCACCCTTGGTATCTGCATCCAATGCCTCACCAAGTGCATCCTTCGTCTTAACCGAAAATTGATGTATGAAATCCTTAAGTAGCTTCCTGAATATAAAATAATTGCCAAACCCAACTGACGCCCCAGCCCCAAAACACCCTAATACAAAATACTTAAGCATCCCCTCCTTCCAGACCACAAAGAAGTTAGCATAGAACGGAAAGATAAACGCCGCCAAAAACCCCACTGCAAGATAAATAAAAAGTATTTTTTTCATCGTCCTCATAACATATCCTCCTCCTCGCCGTAAGTATCACTGCCTCAAGTGTCATTGCCTCCGTTGAGACCGTAAAACCTCCTTACCGTTGAAATAAGCGTGTCCTTATCCTCAGCGCTCTCCTTGAGGGCTGCCGTTGGCGGGTGTATCAGTTTGTTTACTAATGTGTTTGCCATTATCTCTATAGATTTCCTGTCCTTTTCTTCAATGTTATTGAGCCTGTTAAAGAGCTTTGCAAGCTCGTTTTTTTCGATATCGTCGCCATCTCGCCACGTACCATGTCTTCTCTACAATGTTGCCAGGTGAACTCTTTAGTTGTTTATTCCCCCATTCGTTGCAGGGATTCGGTGATAAGTTCTTTGGTTGTTCTAAATCCGGCTGCGATTAGTTCCTCTAATTCTTTTTTTACACTCGCTATAAATCCCCTGTTTTTAGCCTCTTCTAAGGTTAGATGAGTGCTGGTAATTTTAAGCCCCCGACTTCTGGCCTCTTTAATAGCAATTCTTTCGTCTGCCAAAAGCGTAGCTGTAAGTTCTTGAGCTAAGGCTATTGACTCGGATTCACCAGGATCAAATTTTATCTTAAGCCGTGTGACTTCGTCTTGGTTTTTCGGCTCTCGGACAGTAATCCACCTTGACCTTTTAATCTCTTCTGCACCAGGCTTGCCTCTACCTTTAACCACAATCTCATTATATACTTCAGTGGGGATAATTACTGCCTTATAGACCTCATAAATAATCCATAGCTTATTCGCTCTGGAAAAACTAATCAGCGGCCCGCTGTCAGAAACAATTAAAGTTGTCGTCACCTCTTTTTTCCATAAACTTTAAGATATCTCCTTCCGCTGGCGTCGAAGTTCTTCTATGGAAAAGCCTGCCATCGGTACATTATATTCAGCCATTAGATCAAAGAGTTCATACCGCGTTATTCCCAAGAGCTCAGCGGCCTTGCCTTGGGATATTTCTTCTTTACGCAATAGTTCTAAAACCAATGTTACTTTTACCTTTTGAAAAATCTCCTGTTCCTTTAGAGTTTCATCAGGTAAATCAACCGGAAATTCCAAAATTACCTGCTTAGGCATAATTGATATCCCTCCCTCTTACAGATTAATAGAATCTCCGGAGTTTGTCAAGAAAAAAAAGGAGGAGATTTTACGTTACCTATCTGTCGCCTCTGTCGCCATTTAGACCATAAAGCCTCCTTACCGTTGATATAAGCGTGTCCTTATCCTCAGCGCTCTCCTTGAGGGCTACCGTCGGCGGGTGTATCAGTTTGTTTACTAATGTGTTTGCCATTATCTCTATCGATTTTCTGTCCTTTTCTTCAATGTTATTGAGCCTGTTAAAGAGTTTAGTAAGTTCGTCCTTCTTGATTTCATCGGCCATCTCACGTAAGGCCACAATTGTCGGAACCGTGTCCAATGAATGCAGCCACTTGTTGAAGCTCTCCACATCCTCATCGATAATGTTGGTAGCCTTGATGGCCTCCTTCTGCCGCTCGTTCATGTTTGTGTCAACGACGCCCTGCAAATCATCAATATCATACAGATATACGTTGTCTATCTTATTAATATCAGGGTCGATGTTTCGCGGCACCGAGATGTCAATTATAAACACAGACCTAAGACGCCTGTCTTTCATTATCCGCTCCATCTCGTGATGCGTGATCACATAGTTAGACGCACCTGTCGAACATATAACTATATCGGCATTAACCAGCTCCTTCTTAAAATCACTGAACTGTATAGCTCGGCCAGAGAACTCCTTGGCCAACGCGCAACCACGCTCATACGTCCTGTTTGCCACCACGACCTCCTTGACACCACAATTGGTCAGATGCCGTGCAGCCAACTCCGCCATATCCCCAGCCCCAAGAAGCATGAAGACCTTGTTGTCAAGATTATTAAAGATCTTCCTGGACAACTCAACGGCGGCATACCCGATGGAAACGGCATTTTCAGCTATACGAGTCTGAGTCCTCACACGTTTGGCCACTGAGATAGCCTTCTTCATAAGTCTATTGAGTATAATTCCAGAGGTCTTGTGCGATAAAGACAGGTCAAAGGAGTTCTTCAACTGCCCAAGTATCTGAGGCTCTCCAAGCACCATAGAGTCCAGACTTGAGGCAACCCTAAATATGTGTTTCACGCCATCGTCATCATAATACACATACAACGCCTTATCAAGCCTGCTCCGCTCCAAAGAGTGAAAACCTGAGAGAAAATCCTTAATCCGCTCCGTAACAGCTACACCATTATCGGCATATACATACAACTCCACCCTGTTACAAGTAGACAGGATAATAGCCTCACTAACCCCCGGTAAATCCATAAGACGCGACAACCCCACAACAATAGTCTCAGCGTTAAAAGCCAGCTTTTCCCTGATCTCTACGTCCGCAGTCCTGTGATTAAGCCCTATAACTATTATATTCATTTAAATTTAGATAAATTATAATGGAATAATACCGTGACATCCTAGTTTTCTATTTTGCCAAACCATTTAAAGAGTCTTTAATTTCATCTTGTAATTTCTTCAAATCACATTCAAGTTTGTTTATTATTGCTAACTTATTTGAAATCTCCTCCATATAGGAATCAATTGAAGATATGTCATTACTCTTTGGTAGTGGTATCATCACTTCATTCAGTTTGTTTTCTCTGAAGTCTGGTGCCCCAGCCCCACGACAAATTGCTATTAATTGGTTTCTAACAAAATCTGTATTCAATATCATTACCAAATACTCAGGATTTACTCGTGCTCTTAAAGGTAAAAATCTGTTTGTCATTATAAGCCCTTTCACTTCTTCACCAATTCTAATAATTGTCCTTCGTGACTCAAGTGAATTCTTTGCATTTGGTAATAATATTAGCTCTTCACCGTTCATCTCATACGTTGCCCTACTCGGCAATGATCCTATTTTATGTTCAGTGTAAGTAAAAGTACCTTTTACCGGGTCAAAGTCCCCAACCTCAACATATCTTAATGTTCTTTCAGGTGTTTGTTTCAAAATCTTTCTCGATATTCTATTGTTATAAACTGACACTAGTTCAGAAAGTGGAACTAAATTTGAGCGAGTTTCTATTGTATTCCTAAGTTGTGTTGCCTCTACGTGATAGTGCCATGGATTTATATTATCATTCTTTATTAGCAGTTGAATAGGGAATAAATTTTCTTTATTTCTTTTATTATAAGAAACTAAAATTTGTGCAAAATCGTTTTCTTCAATATTATGACCAAGCGTATTATATCCAACATTTTGCGCCCAACCTACAAACACATCATAATCCTTCCGCGGTTTACTTACTCTCTTGATAAATAGTAAATCACCCAGAATTCCACAATCAGTATGATGAAAAGCAGTTCGCGGAAGTCCAATCAATGCCAATATTTCACACCGTTCAAATATTATCTGTCTTATTCTTCTAAAAGAATATGATTCATTTTCAAAAATACTTCTTGGTATAACAATTCCAGCCTTTCCATCTTCGGCTAATAAATTAATGATTTGTTCAATAAATATAATTGCTCTATTTACACCTCTTGTAAAGCCGGCTTCATTTCTTCCTGTGTCATATTCTTTTAGTACATTTTCTTCTGTCTCAAAACCGGCAAATGGAGGATTAGAAAGTACAATGGTAAACTTACCCACAAGACCATTTAATCTTTGTTGACTCTGCATTTTTAATCCGTGACATCGCTGTATTCCTGACCAACCATCCCCGTGCATAATCATATTCATTCTTGCGGCTCTCACCATTCTTGGACTTATGTCTATACCAAAAATATTATTATTCACATAATCGTGTATTAATTTTTCAACAAGATGCACTGGTAAGTTTTTTTGTTGTAACCTTATTTGGCTAGCAACTTTTCGCATTGCATATATCAAAAATCCACCGCTACCACAAGCCGGATCTAAGATATAATCATTCCTACTTGGACTCAAAAGATCAACCATAAATTCTACAATTTTCCGAGGCGTAAAATATTGACCAAGTTCTCCTCGGAAAGTTGCCCCTACCATATTCTCATAAACAGTTCCTTTTGCATCAATTCCTACAACTGAATTACCTGTGAAACTAAATCCCTGAAATGTCTTTACAACTTTTAGGATGGACTTGTTACTTATCCCAAATTCACTATCACCAGGGTCAGAAAATAGTTCTTTGTAGCGACTTGTTTCTTTTGCCTTTTTTAACAGTTCCCTCACATGCTTACCTGTCTCTTCTTCTGTTTCTCCAGACAACACTGAAAATTCATAATAATCTGGTATCTCCTGCTCATCAAATACCTTCACAAAAAATAATTTTACAAGCTCATCAAATGCTTTTGCTGGATCTATACCTTCACTATGGATACTGTTATGACAAACTGTTACCAAATCTCTTAATTGCTTTTCATCTGTCAACGGAGGAAGACGATGTTCTTTAGATAATCTTTTTGCTAATGGTCTATAACCTATCCATATCGGAATATCACCGATTAATGTTCCATCTAGCGGATGAGGTAAGGTTTCATATACCTCCCATTTATCTGAATCTGTAAAAAGATGATATTTAGATTGAAGTGCTCTTGAGTAACTTGCAGCTTGTTTGACACCATCCAATCCTCCATATTCTCTACACTCTATAGCTATCAATGCTGAACCAGGTCTTCTGCTTTCATGTGTGTAAACAACTATATCTGCATGGGCAACTCCATAGCTATCTTTATCGAGAACCTTCCGTCCAATGTTTCCACATGGTACCTCAAGATCAATCTGTTCAATTGGATACTGATATTCAAATATCAATTTACAAATCGTCCAATAATGGACTATTGCCTCATTGGTCTTGTTCTTCCATGTTTTAAATAATTTATTTAGTAATCTCTTGCCTATTCTGTTTGGATCACATTGATAATATTCCTTGAATATATCAACTGAATTTTTAATGGTTTTTTCATAATCAGCTTCGGTATACTCTTCAAGCAAGTTATAAAGGTATTCTTTGTGATCACTTGAAATCTTAATCATGCTATACACCATCCATGATTGTGATAATTATTCATTAATGGATATAACTTATCCATTCTTTTTTATTATTGAAAACCATGCAACGATTTTAAGAGGAGGTTGACTCCAAAGAAAGTAAAAAGCACCGCTGTGAACCCGATGACCGAGAGTATGGCCGACTTCTTGCCATGCCACCCAGAATGTATGCGCACGTGCAATACCGCGGCATAGAACAGCCACGTTATCAGCGACCACACCTCTTTAGGGTCCCAGCGCCAAAATGAGCCCCACACGCCCTCTGCCCATATCGCCCCTGTCAGAATGGCCAGAGTCAAGAGTGGAAACCCTATGGTCAAGAGCCGATAGTTGATCTCATCCAATATCTGAAGGCTTGGCAGCCTGCGATATAGCCCGCCAAGTCTCTTTGATTTAACGAAATGCTCCTGCAAAAGATACATGACGCCAATCCCACAGGCCACCGCAAAGGCGGCATCCCCCCAAAACGCAAGCGTTGTATGTACCCACAGCCAGTAGTTCTGCAGCGTTGGGGCGATGGGCTTTATCTGACGCGGCAATACTGAGGAGGACAACATCAGGACAAAGACACCCGGCATAACAAACGACCCTAAAAGACTCACCTCGTACTTTAACTCGATAATAAAAAAGATTAAGACAATACTCCACGTAAAAAACGAAACCGCCTCATGCAACGAGGTAACTGGTAATTGACCTCCCAGGACGTACCTCATAAAAACGTTTACTGTATGCAGCACAAAACCAGCTACAATGAGGACCTTCATTGCTTTAGAGATGGTAGGGATCCCCACCACCAGCTCCACTATTGCAAGTATAGCAGCCGCAAAATAGAAAGAAAGCGCCAGTTCAAACGTTATAACCAATCAAAAACACCCCAGTTCAGAGTCTACTATCTTGATCCCCAACCCATCAGCCTTCTGCCATATGAGCTTGTAAGAAACACCAAGATCTACGGCTACCTTGCGTGCCACAGCACATGACATCGTGTTGTCAGTACAGAGGGCACAGAGCCTTCTTTCAATCTCTTTGTTTGATATATCATCCATAATAACGTCGAGACACTCGCCCCAGTCCTCATCGTTTGAATCATCGTATTGAACACTTTTTGTTTTTACGATACACACCTTCTTGCCGATAAAGGCCTTCGGGTCGTAGACGTTTCTGGTGACGACGATTGAGGCCTTTTCAAACACCTTGCTGCTATGTTCCTTTACCCTTGCAGTGTCTGAGCCATAGACAAACACCACCAAGTCGCTGCGCAGATACTGGACAGGACTGTTGCCCTCAACAATGATACCATTTACATCGCTAAAAT
Organism: Nitrospirae bacterium MYbinv3; assembly: GCA_002753395.1. Classification (GTDB taxonomy): domain Bacteria; phylum Nitrospirota; class Thermodesulfovibrionia; order Thermodesulfovibrionales; family Magnetobacteriaceae; genus Magnetobacterium. The sequence goes on from PEAB01000024.1 coordinate 21,525, forward strand.
TACACATCGCCATGCTGAGAACCTCCTCAAGCTCCCCAATAGGTGACTGTATCCACGCAACGTCAACAGCGCCGGCTTTCAACAACCTTGCCGTGTCCTTACCATCCTGAAGGATGGTCTCCCTATCGGATACAAGGGTGGTGTAAAAGGCCGTTTTTGTGTATTTAATCGCCCCCCATCTGCCCTTTAGCCGGCTGAGCAGATTCTCGGCCAATGTGGTCTTGCCACAACTGCTGTGCGCCCCGCCTATACACACTATCAAGGGGTTAAGAGGTCTCGTGCTTATAATCGCATTCCTTGTTCTGACAAAAAATGATGCTGTGACCTTCTTTGTCAGTCTTTTCAAGTAGATATGCAGCGCCACACTTTGGACACGCCTGCTGCACAGGTTTGTTTCCAGAAGCAAATTTACAGGCTGGATAGTTGCTGCAACTATAAAACAACCTGCCGTACTTTGACTTCCTCTGGATCAGGTCGCCGCCATCTAAGGGGCATTTTAGACCGGTTGGTATAGACTTTATGTTCTTGCACTTGGGATAATTTGAACAGGCCAGGAACTTTCCAAACCTGCCTCTTTTGATAACCATCGGGGAGGAGCATTTATCGCAGATCTCATCCGTTTTTTCCTCCTCGGCATTGACTTGGCCATTTCCATCCTGTGACTCTATTGGTCTGGCGTTCTTACAGTCTGGGTAACCGGAGCAGGCCAGAAATCTTCCGTGTTTTCCCCACCGCATAACCATTGGTTTACCGCATTTCTCACAGTTGAACTCTGTGGCAATGTCCTCTGGTTTCACCTTTCCGGGGATGTTTGTGGCCTCTTCAAGCTCCTTACGGAAACGGGGGTAGAACTCCCCTATCACCGTGTTCCAACCGACTGCTCCTTCTTCAATCCTGTCGAGGTTGTCCTCCATTGTAGCCGTAAATTGTATGTCTATCAGTTCTGGAAAGCGATCCACTAGCATGTCGTTAACCACCGTGCCTAGTTCGGTTGGTTTGAACCTGTTGTCAAGCTTCTCTACGTATTTTCTGTCTTCTATGGTTGACAGGATAGCTGCATATGTACTTGGTCTGCCGATGCCTTTTTCCTCGAGTGCCTTTACCAGTGAGGCCTCGTTATATCGAGGCGGGGGTTGTGTGAAGTGCTGGTCGGCCTTTAACTCTAAAAGACTTAGTGATTGTCCAACCTTAAGATCCGGTAGGATTTCGCTTTCATCCTTATCGTTTTTATCGTTATTTTCTACAGTTTCTGAGTATAAGGCCAGAAAACCCTTAAACTTGATCACCGTGCCTGTAGTCCTAAATATGGCTCTGTTATTTGAGTCTACTATCTCAAACGTAGTCTGTTCTAATTCAGCGGCGGCCATCTGGCTGGCTATAAACCTATTCCATATGAGTTCGTACAGTGCGTAGTGGTCCTTGTGGAGGTATCTTTTGATCTTCTCAGGGGGATATTCCATGTATGTCGGTCTTATGGCCTCGTGTGCCTCCTGAGCGTTGGCCTTTACCTTATACTTATGAGGTTTATTAGGTATGTACTCCTTGCCAAAGGTATCAATAATATACTGAGATGACCAGGCCTGTGCCTCTGGAGCTATCCTTGTGGAGTCTGTACGCATATAGGTTATAAGACCGGCGGAGCCTTTATCTCCTATCTCTATACCCTCGTAGAGTTTTTGGGCAACTGTCATCGTCTTTTTCGCCGGATAGTGCAGCTTGCGTGAGGCCTCCTGTTGCAGTGTACTGGTTATAAAGGGGGGAGAGGGTAAGCGTTTTTTCTTTTTTGTATCGATATTTTTAAGGGTATACGCCTGACCTTCCAGGGAGTCTTTAATCCTGTCGGCGTCTTCCTCAGTCGTGATGTAAAACTTATTGCCCTCTTGCAGCCTCTCTACGATAGTGTTGCCGTCGTATTTGAACAGGCGAGAATAAAAGATTGGCTTTACGCTGCCATCAAACAGACCGGTAATAGTCCAGTACTCTTCTTGTACAAATGCCTCTATCTCTCTTTCTCTATCGACGATCAACCTGACGGCTACCGATTGAACCCGGCCGGCACTGAGCCCTCGTCTGACCTTCCTCCACAGCAGGGGACTCAGACCGTAGCCTACCAGTCTGTCCAGTACCCGTCGAGCCTGTTGGGCATTAACCTTATTCATATCAATGACCGAGGGGGTCGACATCGCCTCTTTAACAGCCCTTTCCGTGATTTCATTAAATGTAACACGGTAAACTTCAGGGTTTGAGTCCGATTTATTTACCGTCTTTGTAACTGAGGAGATAATCTCTGAGATATGCCATGCTATGGCCTCGCCCTCGCGATCTGGGTCTGGGGCGAGGTATACGTGAGAAGCCTTCTCGGCAGCCTGTCTTAGCTCGATAATTACTTTTTCTTTGCCAGGAATGGTTATGTATGTAGGCAAAAAGCCATTTTCTGTATCTACGCCCAGTTCCTTCTTGGGCAGATCCATGATATGACCCACCGAGGCCTTTACGGCAAAATCCTCCCCGAGGATCTTTTTTATCGTGTTGGCCTTAGCTGGAGACTCTACAATAACTAGTTTCTCCATCCGTTTCTTGCCCTTTAGTGCCATAAAATCCTTTTCCCTTTCCCAAATATTATAGTATAGATGTCATCACTATCCATATAGGTATCCTTTACTACAACGTAGCTCAAAAAAGCCTTTAGCGTGTCAATGTCTTCCTCCGATAAGATATCCAGGCTTTCAAGATCCCTGAGATCCTCGTTGAGACCTGAGAGGTCGTAGTCCTTGATATTCATCTTTATATTAAGCTCGTCAAAATCCAAGTCATTTGCAACAATCTCGCTAGCGATTATCTTCAGAATGGTCATAAACTTTCTTTGCATCTTGTCCTCCATGTTAAGATTCACCAAAATCCGGTCTCTCTATTGTATCAAACTTTGTTAGGAAATTAGGTGGAATCTTTTTCCTTCAATCTGTTTTACCAGACCTTTCAGTTCTAGGCTCAGTAGTATCGTCAGGACGCTGTTAGCAGCAATGCCAGAACTTCTTATAATCTCATCTATATGTACAGGCTCGAGTGATAGCGTCTGGCAGAGTTTTTTCTCCTCCTCGTTAAGTTGTACCTCTTTTTTTACTTTTTGCTTGATATATCCCTTTAAGACTGGTGCCAGCTCAGCGACAATGTCGTCAACGCAGTGTACCAGTTTAGCACCCTTTTGAATAAGCCTGTGGGTACCAACAGTAGATAGAGAGAATATGTTACCAGGGACGGCAAATACATCCCTTCCCTGTTCGAGGGCGTAGCGTGCTGTTATTAAGGCGCCGCTGTTTTGACCGGCCTCAACAACAAGAACGCCTAGAGAAAGCCCGCTCATAAGACGATTGCGTACAGGGAAGTTCTCCTTGTTTGGCTTGGTGCCAGGTAAAAACTCCGAGATCACAGCTGCCTTATCCGAGATCCTTTGCATTATCCATCGGTTCTCCGGTGGATATACCCTGTCAATGCCGCAGCCAATCACAGCGATGGTACGGCCGTTTGCCTTCAACGCCGCCTTATGTGCAGCCGTATCTATCCCTCTTGCCAATCCGCTTACTACGGTAAACCCCCTTGATGCGAGGTCGTCGGAGAGTCGCTCAGCAACGCTTATACCATAGTGGGTGGTCAATCTTGAGCCAACCACGGCAATGGCATATCGATCTTCCTCTATCAACTGACCTTTGACGTAGAGTATTATAGGGGTATCGTAGAGTTCTTTTAAAAGTGACGGGTAGTTCTTGTCGTTTAGCTTTAATATGGTAGCCCCAATTTTTGCTACATGTTCTATGAGTTTATCAATCTCACCCCAGCGTGAAAAACCCATTATGTTTTCAGCCCTGCCTCTTCCCACACCGTCAACGCTCATGAGTCCCTTAATGCCGGCCTTAAAGACGTTCTCTGGTGTTTCAAAACTGGCAAGCAGGTTGCGAGCTATAGTATTGCCCACGTCATGGACCATCGAAAGAGCTAACCAGTATTGCAAATCCGTATACAAGCTATCTATACCAAACTATTTATACTGGTGTTATGTTACATCCCTAAGCTGGCCATCTTTAAGCGCAGGGCATTGAGTTTGATAAATCCCTCGGCGTCTTTCTGGTTATAAAGGTCTTCTTCTTCAAAAGTGGCTAGCTTTGGATCATACTTTGACACCGGTGAACTCCGGCCAACCACAATACAGTTTCCCTTATACAACTTGAGCCTTACCGTCCCTGTGACGCCTTTTTGTGCCTCATCAATGAACTTCTGAAGGGCTAGCCGCTCGGGAGAAAAGAAATATCCGTAGTATATCATCTGAGCATAGGTCTGTATCAATGAATCTCTCAGGTGCATGACCTCTCTGTCCATGGTGATCGACTCAACGGCACGGTGGGCTATGTGTAAGATGGTGCCTCCTGGTGTTTCGTATACCCCTCTAGACTTTATACCAACGTATCTATTTTCAACAATGTCCACCCTGCCAACACCGTTTTCACCACCTATGGTATTTAGCGCATTGAGTATCTCATAGGGAGACCTGGCCTGCCCATCGATCTGAACAGGGTTGCCTTCCTCGTAGGTAATCTCTGTATAGACAGCCCTATCTGGTGCTTGTTCTGGAGACACCATCATTGTGTACATATCGTCAGGCGGCTCTTTGGAGGGATCCTCCAGTATGCCCCCCTCGTAGCTAATATGCAGGGCGTTTCTGTCCGTGCTGTATGGTCTTTCCTTGGTTACCGGAACATCTATCTGGTTGTCTTTTGCATACTGAATAAGGTCTGTTCTGGATTTAAATGGCCACTCTCGCCAGGGGGCGATCACCTTAATCTTTGGCCTTAAGGCAAAGTATCCTAGCTCAAATCTCACCTGATCATTGCCCTTACCCGTGGCCCCATGTGCCACGTACTCAGCTCCCTCTTTAATCGCTATCTCTATCTGCTTTTTTGCTATCAGGGGTCTGGCAATGGATGTGCCTAACAGATAGGTCTGTTCATATATCGCATTTGCCCTTAGCATCGGGAAGACGTAATCCCTGACAAACTCCTCTTTCAGATCCTCTATATAAACCATCGACGCACCTGTTTTTAACGCCTTTTCCCTGACCCCCTCAAGTTCCTGACCCTGCCCGAGGTCTGCACAGAAGGCTACAATCTCTGCGTCGTACTTATCTATTAACCACTTTATGGCTACCGAGGTGTCTAAACCTCCTGAGTAAGCCAAGACTATTTTCTTCTTCATCCAAAACCCCCTCGCTTTATTTCCTTTTTGCTAAAAAGTACCAAAACACCGTAAGAAAAGTAAACCCCTTACTATATCCCTCTCAGTGCATCTATCATATTTGCCATATCGGCTACATTGCGTGTCTTCATAAGCGACGTTCCTACCAGTATAGCGTCAACCCCTGCACTGTCCAACACAGAGGCATCATCTCGGCCTCTTATCCCGCTTTCACTCACTGTAATCTTATTCTTGGGGATGTCTTTCATTAAATCAAGGGTTGTTTCGATATTAATCATTAAAGTTGTAAGGTCTCTGTTGTTAATGCCTATGACTCTACAGTTAAGATCAACGGCCAGTTGAAGTTCCTTGTAATTATGTACCTCAAACAACACAAAAAGCCCAATCTGCCTAGCAATGTCCATCAATTCATCAGCCTGTGAGGCACTTAAGGCGGCTGCTATTAATAACATGGCGTCAGCGCCATATGCCTTTGTCTCATACACCTGGTAATGGTCGAATATAAAGTCTTTTCTTAGGACTGGGCATAAAACAGTCTCTTTAACTGGTTTTATGTAATCAATAGAACCTTGAAAGTAATCTTCCTCTGTAAGAACGGATACGGTATCTACCGCTTTGTCTCGATAAACCCCTGCTATTTCATTTAGATCAAAGCCCTCTCTGATCACACATGCTGAAGGTGATGCCCTCTTAATCTCGGCAATTACCTTAATAGGCTGCCCAGATAATGGGTCTTTTAGCCGCTTGATTGCAGCCTCAAAATCCCGCCTGTCCTGCACCTCATCGGCCCTTTCCCGTATTTCGCTAAAGGGAACCCGTCTTTTTGAATCACCTAATCTTTCTTTTTTCTTTAATAAAATCTCACGCAATATGCTCATCTCAGCTCACATAAAGGGTATCAAGCTGGGTATGTTCACTACCCGCTTGATACCCAACTTACAAGGGAGTATTCTACCCTTAATCGAAAACAGGATACGTTGACTATTTCTTAGGCGCCGCTGCTGGCGATGCTGCCGGTGCCACTGCTGGCGCTGCCGCCGGAGAACCTGCCGGTGATGCCTCAGGCGCTGATGCCGGTGATGCCTCAGGCGCTGCTGCCGGTGATGCCTCAGGCGCTGATGCCGGTGATGCCTCAGGCGCTGATGCCGGTGATGCCTCAGGCGCTGCTGCAGGTGATGCATCAGGTGCTGCCGCCGGTGGTGCAGGTGTTGCTGCTGGTGCTGGCGGTGGCGGTGGCGGCTCTTTTGGCTTACAACCCGTGAATGTCAAAAACGAAAACACCAATAGAAGAGCTACCACATAGATCACATTTCTCATGTTTTTCCTCCTTAAGTTTTTTTCCTGCCATCTAAATCTTAACGGCAGTATACTTATTTAATCAAACCTTGACATTATAGCACATAAATTTAGTTTGCGCCATAAAAAAATATTTGCTCAACGTTTGTGCATAAGTAGAAAGAAATCATATAGCAGTCTGTCGTGTCTTAGCGAAACAAATGGGGTAAGCTCGGTTAGGGCAAAGGTTACCAGTGTCTCAGGGTATATGTAGAACAGTTCGTAGCTTTTTAAGGGATTGTGAGCAGACAAAGCGTTAAACACAAGGGTTTTGCAGCAACGTTTAAAGAGTATCCTTAATACGTTCTTTATCGTTTCCTCAAGCCCCTCAACCCTAAGATTAAAGACGCCGCACAGGAAGATATAATCGAAATCCTCTGTAAGCTCATCCTCCTCCGCATCAAGGAGTATGAACCTGCCAGCAGGATACTTTTCTCTGGCCTTTGCTATCAGGCCTGGGTTTATGTCTGTACCTGTATACTGAATATTGCAGCCCTTATCCAATAGAAATTGGTAGAAATCACCCTTTCCGCAACCGTAATCCAGCACCTTGCCCTCTATCTTGTCTTCTAAAGCTACAAGCCCCTCGTAGTGATGCATCTGCCCTACAGATGACCACCTAAGAGCCTCCGGCCGATCCCCGTGCTGCTTCAAAGTATTGTCATAAAACGACTGCACGTACTCCTTTGATAACATATCCACAACGCCATTATATCATAATTAATGTGGAAGACACCATGAAGAAGATTCTTAGGGGCGCATAAGAAATTCATGGGTGTTGTCAAAGAAGGGGAGGCTTTGCCTCCCCTCAGACCCATTCGCAAGGGGACCAGTCCCCTTGACCCCCATTAAACTACCCTTGAATTTTATATGCACCCATTCTTAGGCGTAAGAAACACTGTTGATATTAATTGTTTATGCAGTTTATACTAATTTATGTTTATCGTTTGTATCAGTAGATTGTGTTGTATTGTTAGGTTTATGTAATGATATTAAACAAAAGGAGGATTTAGAATATGAGTTTTGATTATGAAAGTATTGCAAAACGTATAGCTGCAAGACATGGAGTACCGTCAAACCTTGTACTAGCAGTTATCAAAGCAGAATCAGGAGGTAACCCCAATGCTGTTTCTCCTGTAGGGGCAGTAGGGCTTATGCAGCTTATGCCAGCAACAGCAGCCGACATGGGTGTAAGCAATCCAAAAGACCCAGAGCAGAATATAGAAGGCGGAGTTAAATACCTAAAAATTCTGCTTGATAGATATCACGATAATGTTGTAAATGCCATCGCAGCCTATAACTGGGGTATGGGTCATGTTGATAAACTTTTAAAAAGTCATCATAAACAAAAATCTGATACCATAGATGTAGGTCTATTACCCTATGAAACTAGAAATTACATTCATAAAATTAATGGGTTTGGGGAGCTTGGTTTAAAACACCTATCTAATATAGACAACGCTTTATTAAGGCATTGAAATTAGATGTAGAGAATATTTGTATCTTCTTTATATTTCATGGTAATGATGCTTTTACGCTTTCTGGATTCCTGTTTACACAGGAATGACATATTTGGAGAACAGCCATTACTGTCATTCTCACGAAAGTTGGAATCCATAGTCTTGAAACCATAAACAATTTTAACATGCTTTTTAAAGAGGATACGAATGTTTTGCTCTTGCATTCCTCTTAAAAGAGCTTGTATGGAAGTTCTGACCCCATGTGCTGATAGGCGAGTTTAGTGGCAAGCCTGCCGCGGGGCGTCCTTTCGATTAACCCCTCTTGAAGGAGAAACGGCTCGTAAACGTCTTCGATCGTATCCTTCTCCTCGCTAACCGATGCGGCAAGGGTATCTAGACCGACTGGGCCGCCGTTGTACTTCTCTATTATGGTCTGAATAAGCCTTCTGTCCATCTCATCTAGCCCCTTTTCGTCTATGTTTAGGGCCAAAAGCGAACTATTGGTGATCGTAATATCGATAAGACCGTTGTTCTTGACCTGAGCAAAGTCCCTGACCCTGCGAAGCAGCCTGTTTGCTATCCTGTATGTTGCGCGCGACCTCGCTGCTATCTCCAAGGCTGCCTCATCGCTTATCTGTACGTTGAGTATCTTGGCCGAGCGCCGCACGATAACAACAAGTTCATCGGTCGAGTAATACTGAAGCCTGTTTATCACGCCAAATCTATCCCGCAGCGGTGAGGTCAACAGCCCCGTCCTTGTAGTTGCTCCAGCCAGGGTGAACCGCGGGAGGTTGAGCTTTAACGTCCTTGCATTTGGCCCCTGTCCAATAAGGATATCGAGCTTGAAGTCCTCCATCGCTGGATACAGTATCTCTTCAACGACGCGTGGCATCCTGTGTATCTCGTCAATAAAAAGGATGTCATGGTCAGAGAGGTTTGTCAGTATGGCGGCCAGATCCCCCTGTCTCTCTAATACCGGACCGGAGGTGGACTTTAGGTTGACATTCAGCTCGTTGGCTATGATGTTTGCTAACGTTGTCTTTCCTAGCCCCGGAGGGCCGCAAAATAGTATGTGATCTAAGGGTTCGCCCCGCTGCTTGGCAGCCTCGATAAAGACGCTCAGGTTCTCCTTCAGTCTTTCCTGTCCAACGAAGTCGGAGAAGGTCTTTGGCCTGAGCGTCACCTCTGCTGAGACGTCATCCTGAAGGATAGCTGGTTGTGACATGGGGTCTCTTTTCAACTGCCTGTTGCACCCTCCGAAAGGTATTTTAAAGACTCCTTGATCAGTGTCTCAATATCCTTGATGCCCCTCTTGGTAAGTATATGCAGTGTTGAGATAATATCTGTCTTTTTATAGCCCAGCGTCAAGAGGGCAGATAGGGCGTCCTCGTAATCTACGTCCTTGGCGCTGTTGATGGATGAGAGTTTTCCCTTTAGCTCGAGGATAAGCCTCTGAGCCGTCTTATTGCCAACCCCAGGGATGCGTGATAACACCGCCACGTCCTCTTGTTCGATAGCAGCGGCAAACCGCTCCACGGATAATCCAGACAGTGCGGCCAGTGCGATTCGAGGTCCTATGCCTCTTACGCCAAGGAGTCTGGCGAAAACAAACCTTTCCTCTTCTTTTGTAAAGCCATACAACTGCATGGAGTCTTCCCTGACGTAGGTGTAGACGTATAGAAAGGCGTCATCTCCAACGTCTGGAAGTTCACAATTAATGGCAACATGCACCTCATATCCCACACCACTTGCCTCTATTAAGACATCCGTAGGCCTCTTGCGTATCAACCTGCCTCTAATAGAGCCAATCATTTACATCCTTCTATCTGATGACTGTGGGTATCCTCACTACAGCCAATGTTATTTTTTCTGGCTGATGGACAGCAGGAAGGGCGAGGAAGTGTCTCTTTAAAGTCCGTGTTAAGTAACTCAAGGATGTTTGGTATCAAAGGGTCAAGTAGAAAATAACACCTTAACCTCCCATCCATATAAAAATCTATTATATGATGATTTCTTAGCAAAGTCAGATGTTGAGAGATATTAGGTTGTCTTATCTCCAAGAACTTCTCGAAATCACTTACGCATTTGACTCCTTTACATAGTTCTTCAAGTATCTTTATTCTTACAGGATGAGCAATAACTCTTAACATCTCTATCTTTTGCCCTAAGCTTCTCATGACTGCCTCCCAAATACCAGTATATAGAACAATATAACATTTTTCCTGCATTTTAAACAGGTATAATGTTCCTCTTGACATTGTACGTTTACAGATGATATATTCACATATTCGCATATTAGAATGTAAGTGGAGGTAAGTAATGGTAGTAAAGCTGTATTTAAACGAACCGCCAGGCAAAAGGTGCAACAACATAACCTTAGTTGTCACTGAGTTGAGGACAAAATATGGATTCAATGTCGAGGTTGTCAAGAAAGCAGATCTTAATCAGGGGGTGTGTGATGTCAGTTGTTCGACTATACTGAGCTTACCTGCGGTTGAGATTAATGGTGAAATGATATTTGAGGGACGTGATATTTCCTTGGATGAGCTAGAGAGTGAGGTAATAAGAAGACTTTAACTAAAGCGTTATGGGAGGAGTTATGTTTGAGCATTATGGGTTGTTGATAGTACTTTTTGCTATAGGCGTAGTCGGGGCTTTTGTTTCTGGTCTGTTAGGTTTAGGTGGTGCAATTATACTGGTTCCAATGCTTCTTTACGTCCCACCCGCTGTTGGTGCTGGTGTTCTTACAATGAAACAGATTGCGGGGATAACGATAATTGTTGTTTTTGCCTCTGCCCTTTCTGGTCTGTTTGTCCATAACAAAAATCGGCTGGTACATAAAAGATTGGTTATTGTCATGGGAATAATTGCGGCTATATCGGCTTTTGCTGGGGCTGTATATTCAAAACAGTCGTCAAATAGTACATTGCTTGCTATTTTCGCCTTTATGGCTGCTTTTGCTGCTCTTATTATGCTAATACCTAAAAAAGAAACCAACGATGACATAGATATAGAGAAGATTGAGTTCAGTAAGACGGGAGCTATACTGATCGCATGTGTTATTGGGTTTATTGGTGGGATGGTAGGGGCTCCTGGTGCATATATTTTTACCCCGATGATGATATACGTCCTACGAATCCCCACGCGCGTTGCTATAGGCAGCACCTTGGGGATTGCCTTTGTTGCTTCTATCTCGGGTGCAATAGGTAAATTGGTAACTGGTCAGGTGCCGCTATTATTGACAGCATCGGTAGTACTTGGCGCTGTACCTGCTGCAAGGTTGGGTGCCAAGTTTACTAAAAAAATACCAGTCCAGACATTGCGTAGGGCTCTTGCGGCCGTTATAGCGTATGCCGCTATTCGTATGTGGTGGGATATACTGCATAAATAATACAAAGGGGATACAACCCCCCCCCCTGTGGGGGGGGGTATTCCATGATTTATTTGTTTTTTACAAACCATGTGCTGTAGTCATCTATCAACTGATAGTTCGTAGACTTGTCATCAGTTATTTTAAGATAAAACAGGGGTAGAGAGAATTTCTTGCTATCAGATACCCGCTCAACCTTAACAAAGACACCTTCATCCCTCTCAACCTCACCGTCTATATGGATAAGTTTAAAAGTATCTGTATGGGAGGGTCTTGTCTTTCTTAGTTTATCATAATCTTTCTTCTTGCCAGTACCATCCAGATATGCAATCTCCCACTGAAAGGGTTCTCTACCTGTTAGTTGACATGGGAGGGCGATGTTTTCTTCTATATAATCAAGATACGTTACTAAGTTATCTTTATTGACTGTTATATCCTCATTGTTCAGTATTTCCTGGATCCTCTTGTATTGTTCGTCCATCATCCCTACAACGGGTTTATCTAAGTATTGACGTATCTCATCCTGGGCCTCTTGAACGTCATACAAGGTATCCCTTGTCTTAGCTTTTTCTACGTCGCTTAGACGCAGATACATTGAAAGACAGTCCAGACCTGCTTCCTCGCATCTGTCAATAAAGTCATCAGACATTGCTCTTAGCGTAAAGCTGTCCCACATAATATCCAATAACTGGTCGTCTTTGTCACCTTCATCCTGGGCTTCCTTTACAATCTCTGTAATCCGGCCAAGCCATCCCTCTATCTTTGTATCAGGGAAGTCAGGATCTATAATCCCCTTCTTAACCCTTACACAATCGTTTACTTTTAAAACATCTTTCTTTGACTCTTTCGCCTTACTCTTTTTAGACTCTTTCTTTTCAGCTGGTTTATCTACTATTTGCTCTGATTGTATTTGTTCTACTTGTTGTTCCACTGGTGTGGCTACTAACTGTTGCACAGGTTTGATAACTTGCAGCTTTTCCAGTTGCTCTTGAGATATATCTGTGGATTTATTATTAGTGCGTTTTAAACACCAGCTTGAAGTATTTGGATCTATTTGCAAGGTCTCTATAATTATCTCAGACCTGCTTGGACCGGTAGTTGCGCTTACGTCAAAATAATTACAGACGTCTAAAAAGAGTATGTAAAAGTCCTGATTCTCTTCAAACAGATGGTTAATAGAACACAGTGTATAAATAATACCGCAGGCCCACGTGTTAATATGCCCCTTTGCAACTGGAGAGGGCTGTATACAACACAGTAGTTCAATAATTTTTCGTGCTATCTTTGTATAGTCCTCATTTAGGTGCAACTCACAATACCTCTCAATAAGCTCTACTATACCAGCATGTGCAACATGCATCTCCTTTGGTATCTTTTCTGACTTACTTGTTTTCTCCATTAAGTTATGTTACCCTTCTGTATTCTTGAATAATCACTCTTTTATTTGATCTTATCCTCTATAGTGTTGCACTTTCTGGATTCCTGCTTACGCAGGAACGACATAGAACAGCCAAAAGCGCTATTTGCTGTCATTCCCGCGAAAGCGGGAATCTATTTTCAAGAGCTGCATAAAATGCTGGTTTACAAAAAAGTGCAAAAGTATAGTTATCCTATATTTAGCGCAGAGAGCCACCTGTAATCTCCATAACATGTTTGACGATACTATTGTGCAGAGTGTCAATTTCCTGCTCAGTGAGAGTTCTACCGATCGCCCTGTATCTAACGTGGAATGCGAGGCTCTTTTTACCCTCTGGTAGATTTGCCCCTCTGTAATAGTCAAAAATCTCTACTGATTCAATGAGTTTATCAGGATATGCCTGTATCAGTTCGATTATTGATAGAGCTTGGGTGCTGTTATCAACAACCAACGATATGTCTCTTTCGATGGCTGGATATTTTGGCAGCGGCGTATACCTTCTTATTTTGGTGTCATCGCTAAAGAGCACATCCACGTACAACTCTAATACTGCCACCTCAGAACTGCTCGTCTTGATGTCCATTTTCTTTATAACATCAGGGGATAACATTCCCATAAAGCCGCATTTTTCTTCTAGCCCATCTAACCATATATCCAAGGATAAGTCCTGCATCAAGAATGGCTCCTTAGATGGTCTTAATGTATATTGGGTTATAGACAACTCATCCAATATACTTTGAACCAACCCCTTTGTCTGAAAAAACAGGTTTGCCGGTTCTCTCCAGAGTCTCTTAACGTCACTGTAGTAGGATAGGGCGGCCAGCTTCAATCTTTCATCAGGGAGATTCTCTCCTTTGTTGAAAAATACGGTGCCTATCTCATAAATACTTACGTCAGGCATACCATGATTTAAATTGTAAAGAAAATTCTGTATAAGAGACGAAACAATAGAGGTTCTCAACAGCGATTGATCTGACCTCAGAGGGTTTTTTACAACGATACAGTTAGCCTGTTGGGAGTTGCTTAATATATTCAGGGCATCCTTAGACACAAAACTGTAGTTTATAACCTCTGTAAAACCTGCATATCTTAATGCGTTTTTAAGCAGGTCGATATTTTCAACCCTCTTACTCTTCTTTATAACTGCAAACTGTGTATCTGGCAATTTAGCCGGTATATTTTCGTAGCCGTATAACCTTGCAACTTCTTCGATGAGGTCAGCATCTATCTCGATATCGCCCCTGTATAGCGGAGGTGTTACAATGAACCTGCCGTTAGATTTCTTAACATCAAAACAAAGACGTTTAAAGATATCTTCAACATCATCCTGGCCGATATCTATGCCAAGTATCCGGCTAAGCTTCTCAGTAGTTAAGGATATCTCACGCGGGATGAATCTCTCTGGATATACATCAATGATCTTAGAAATATCTCCGCCGCATATCTCTTGAATCAACATTGCAGCCCTGTTGAGGGCAACAGGGACGCTTTCTATATCAACCCCTCTTTCAAACCTATAAGAGGACTCAGAGCTTAGGTTTAACGCCTTTGAGGTCTTTCTTATAGAGGCATGATTAAAACATGCGCTCTCAAGAAAGATATTCGTTGTTGTTTCAGTGACCTCGGTGTGTAGACCCCCCATAACGCCGGCAACGGCAATTGGGCCTTTCTTATCACATATCATAAGTGTGCCGCGGGATATGGCTCTTTCAACCCCATCTAACGTTATAATTTTGACGTCTCTTGACAGTGCCCTTGCACTAATACATTTACCGCTTATTGTGGACAGGTCAAAGGCGTGCAGCGGCTGCCCTCTTTCTAACATGACGTAATTGGTGATATCTACCACGTTATTGATCGAGCGCACCCCTGAGCGTCGTAGTCTATCCTTAAGCCACTGAGGTGATTCAGATACCTGTACTCCGGTTATAACCCTTCCCGTGTAACGATAACACAACTGTGGTGACTGAATTTCAACTGCTACATTAAGGGCACGTTCATCCTGTATGTTATACGGGACATGTCCCTTTAATGGCACTTTTGTTATCGCGGCAAGCTCTCGTGCAATACCAGCGACACTTAAGCAGTCAGACCTGTTGGGTGTTATGTTTAAATCAAATACAACCGTCTGTTCAATATCCTCTATTGACTCGACCTCGCATCCAGACATTGTAAGCATATCTGCAATCTTTGCCGGTTTGTCATTCAGATCGATAAAATCAGACAGCCATTCTAAAGAAAGAAGCATATAGTTATCCTTGAAACCAATATAGTCGTAGTTAATCTAAAACTGCTGCAAAAACCTGAGGTCTCCTTCATAAAAGAGCCTTATGTCGTCAATTCCATACTTTAACATGGTTATCCGTTCTATTCCCATACCAAAGGCGAAACCGCAATACAGTTCAGGGTCGTAGCCAACCATCTGAAATACCTTTGGGTTGACCATACCCGCTCCTAATATCTCAATCCATCCGGTACCCTTGCATATACGACATCCTGTCTGTTTACAGAAGAAGCAGCCAATGTCGCCCTCTGTAGAGGGTTCGGTGAATGGGAAGAAACTTGGTCTGAACCTCACCGGTAGTGTGGCTCCAAAGACAAGATGTAAAAAGCCTTCTAATACGGCCTTCAGGTTCGCAAAGGATATGTCCGTATCGACCATCAGACCTTCCACCTGGTGAAACAGTGGTGTATGGGTAATGTCAGAGTCGCGGCGGTATACCTTACCTGGGGCAATGAACCTTAGCGGGGGCGCGCTGCGCTTCATTACGCGTATCTGAACGGCTGAGGTATGTGTCCTTAGCAGCACGTCGCTGTCTACAGCGCTGGCATTCTGTGTAAGACCGCCCGTATCAACGTAAAATGTATCTTGCATATCCCTGGCTGGGTGATTCTTAGGCATGTTCAACGCCTCGAAGTTATAGTAATCGGTCTCTACCTCTGGACCTTCTTCGATGGCAAACCCCATTGAAGCGAATATATCGACGATCTCCTTCATAACGATGCTTACCGGGTGCCTGCCGCCTGCCTTTTTGTAATACCCTGGCAACGTTAGATCTATTTTGTTGGAGGCAATTTTATTGCTGATCTCTATCCTTTTTAAAACGTCTTCTTTTTCCTTCAGCGTTGCGGCAATGAAGTTCTTGTCCTCGTTTATCGCCTTTCCGGCAGCGCCGCGCTCGTTAGGAGGCAGCTCCGTAAGGGTTTTAAGAGCGGATGTGACAGAGCCGCTCTTGCCAATATATTTTGCTCTAAGAGTGCTTAACTCTGTGGTGTTCTTAATAAGATCTAATTCCTCTAAGAAGCGGGCCTGAAGTGATGTATAACTCTTCACGGGCTAAGCTATGCGTTCTTGACTGTATTTGCTATCTCATTAAAAGCCGTCAGGTTGCTAAAGGCAAGATCGGCCAGAGCGCGTCTGTCAAGCAGGATGTTGGCCTTTTTTAAACCACCTATGAATTGGCTGTAGGTCATACCAATAGCCCTGAGGGCGGCATTTATCCTGATTATCCACAGTCTTCTGAATTCACGTTTTTTTCTTTTTCTATCGTTATAGGCATGGACCAGTGCGTGGTCTACCGCCTCGGCTGCTACCCTATAGAGCTTACTTTTACCACCATAGTAGCCGCTTGCCTTTTGCAGCGTTTTTTTCCTTCTACGTCTTGTCTTAAACCCACCTTTTGCTCTGGGCATTTATAGTTCCTCCTAATCCTTGATTCTTTGTATCCTTGTTATATCTAACATCAATTGCTCATTTGTAACCAGATTGGAATTACTCATCCGTAATAAACCACTTGGCATGTAGCAACTGGCATTTACCGATTTCTCTTTCTGCTTACGCAGTGGTTCTAAAGATAAGGCAACATTGTTTTTACGCTTCTCTCGTTTGCTATATCAACAATGGCTGCTGTCCTTAAGTGGCGTGTCCTTTTTGAGGCCTTACCGGTTAACAGGTGACTCTTATAAGCCTTGTTTCTTTTGAACTTACCTGAGCCTGTCTTTTTAAACCTTTTTTCAGCCCCTCTATGGGTCTTTAATTTTGGCACTATATCCTCCTAACACATCATGAAACTATCTTTTGTTTTACGCACATGGTAGTTTAAACCAAACACTCGATTCATAGCAAGGCAATCATTAACTTTAACATTACTTAGGCGCTACGACCATGATCATGCAATTACCGTCGAGTTTGGGTTTAACCTCTATGCTGTAATTGCCTTCGAGTTTTTCGATTATCTTATCAAAGACCACCATTCCCTGTTCGGGTCTGACTATCTCTCGGCCGCGGAAGAACATAGAGACCTTTGCCTTATCACCGTCAGTCAGGAAGGTAATCATCTGGTTAATCTTTCTCTCCAGGTCATGTTCTGATATCCTTGGTCGTATCTTTACCTCTTTTACGTCAATGGTCTTTCTGTGAGTGTGCTTCTTACTTAATTGATACTTATACTTACCGAAGTCCATAATCCGGCACACTGGTGGGTTAGCCGCCGGGGCAACTTCCACAAGGTCAAGTCCCCTATCTATGGCCGATTTTATGGCATCCTTGATGTTTACAATACCGAGCTGTCCGCCCTCTACATCGATCAATCTGACTTGAGGCACCTTTATCTGCTCGTTTATTCTGATTTTTTTATTTATAACTTGCCCTCCTTATTATTATGTTTTATTATTGATCTCTTGCTTTAAGAAATCAAGCAATTCTTCCCTGCTGTTATAGACGATATTTCCACCGCTCCGTTTTCTGACCGTTAGAGTAGCTGTTTGAGCCTCTTTATCACCAATGAGGACTGTATAAGGCACCTTCCTCATTGAGGCATGTCTTATCTTGTAGCCGATCTTCTCATTGCCGAAGTCTCCCTCGACCCTTATGCCGTTCTTCTTAAATAAATCCACTAGCTCCTGTGCAAAGGCAATGTGTCTATCCGACACGGTCAGAATAGACAGCTGCAGTGGTGAAAGCCATAACGGAAAGACACCGCCGTAGTGTTCAATCAACACACCGAAGAACCGCTCTAAAGAGCCCATCAACGCCCTGTGGATCATAATGGGCATGTGCTCCTTGTCATCTGCACCGCGATAGGTTATATCGAAACGCTCAGGGTTGTTGAAATCCACCTGTATGGTGCTGCACTGCCACTGCCGCTTTAAGGAGTCTTTCACCTTAATATCTATCTTTGGACCGTAGAAGACACCTTCGCCT
This sequence comes from Nitrospirae bacterium MYbinv3, assembly GCA_002753395.1. GTDB lineage: Bacteria > Nitrospirota > Thermodesulfovibrionia > Thermodesulfovibrionales > Magnetobacteriaceae > Magnetobacterium. The sequence continues at coordinate 39,554 of PEAB01000024.1, forward strand.
GGGTCAACTTCATACTTTAGTTCTTTTGTTGTTAATGCCTTTGTTAATGCGTTTGTGGATATCTCCCAGTTATCCAGACTTCCTACATACTTCTCAGGCCTTGTCGAGAGGTAGATATCGTACTGTTCAAACCCGAACGTCTTTAACACAAACAACGTGAAGTCAAGCACATTAAGTATCTCATCCTCTATCTGGTCAATGCGGCAGAAGATGTGTGCATCATCCTGAGTGAACCCCCTTACGCGCATAAGCCCGTGAAGCACGCCGGAACGTTCGTATCTGTATACAGTGCCTAACTCGGCATATCTGATAGGGAACTCCCTATAACTTCTAAGAGAGCTGTTATAGATGGCTACGTGGAAGGGGCAGTTCATTGGTTTGAGTTCATAGTCGGCCCCTTCGATCTCCATTGGAGCATACATGTTTTCCTTGTAAAAGTCGAGGTGTCCGCTGCGCTGCCAGAGGTTTAGCTTAGCTATATGCGGGGTGTAGAGTAAGCTGTAGTTGGCCTTTATATGTTCATCACGCCAGAAATCCTCGATAGTCTTTCTGATTATTGCTCCGTTGGGGTGCCATAGGATCAGCCCTGCTCCGATCTCATCGTTTATGCTAAAGAGGTCAAGTTCCTTACCGATTTTACGGTGATCCCGCTTCTTTACCTCTTCAAGGAAGTTTAGATAGTCCTTGAGCTGGGTCTCGTTAGCAAAGGCAGTACCGTAGATCCTCTGGAGCATCTTGTTTTTTTCGCTGCCCCGCCAGTAAGCCCCTGCCGTCTTTAATAACTTAAAGGCATTGATTCTGCCGGTTGATGGTACGTGCGGTCCTCGGCATAGATCAACAAACTCGCCTTCCTCGTAGAGGCTTACGACATCGTCCTCGATCTCCTCGATGATCTCTACCTTGTAGGTCTCGCCCATGTCCTTAAAGAGTTGTATAGCATCTGCTTTAGATACAACTTTTCGGACAAAGGGGTTATTCTTTTTAATTATCTGGATCATCTTTTTTTCGATCTTGACGAGGTCATCCGGTGTAAACGGGGTTTCCTGGTCAAAATCGTAGTAAAAGCCTTCCTCTGTTGCAGGCCCTATAGTGACCTTTGCATCAGGGAAGAGCTCCTTAACAGCATGTGCCATTATGTGTGACGTGCTGTGCCGATAGATACCTAACCCCTCCGGTGATTCCACTGTTACCGGCTCTATCGTCTGTTGACCCTGACCTAACGTATCTGACGTCTCTTGCGACTTTGTTTCTAAGGCGCTTATATCAACATATCTATCGCCTACTTTTGCTGCGATAGCCTTTGCTTGTTTAAGTCTCTTTAAAATATCTTCTTGTCCCTGCTCCGTTTGTTGCCCCAATAGAGTGTAACCCCCTTTAGCTACAATTTATTTAACCATATCAATTTAATAATATCATAAATTCAATAATTTTTGTTGAACCATTAAACTAAGTTCAATTAAAATCCGCATTTCTTTATCCCCTCTATCTGCTGCATCATCATTTATGATTAACGTTGCTAAGGTGTATATACAGCACGTAAATGCAGACACTTATAAATTATTTGGTATATAGTCATAACCCTACAACGTCACTTCCAGTCTAAACGGTTGATTTCTGCGGTAACTTCAAATAACACCAAAGCATGTAAACCGTTTATTTTGCCATGTTCTATTTCTAAACTGTCGTTGTAGGGATAATATTGAATATATAAGGCGAGAGACAAACTATCAGCTCATCAGCAATCCTCACTGAGAATGAATGTAACTTATTGATATATAAGCAATATACTATAAAAACACCGCGAAAAACATTTTTCATATACACAATAAAATCCTTATAAAAAGCCATTCTGCAAATTCAGTGAGAATTGCTGTCAGCTCATTATACCTATTGATATTAGATGAACCTTATGTATTAAGAAGGGAGGGCTTAGCCTCTGCCGCAGGGGTTCGCAACCCCCTCCCTAAGACCTACCCACAAGGGACCAGTCCCCTTAACCCTATTATATCGCATATTCATACACAATGTTTCAATAGTATACTGAACTATTACGACAAACCTTCTATATCTATGAGAGCTAAGATTTGTATCGATTTTAATCTTTGATGGTTGAAATTAGAACAGGCCATGCAGGGGGACATGGCCTGTTGTCCGAGGAGGTGTGAAGTAAAGGAGAGTATGTATATACTACCACAGATATAGGTCTTTGTCAACAGGAAATTTTACCCTTGGTCAAATATTTTTTCTGAGGCGGTTAGGAGATTGTTAAAGCGGATAAGACATGATGATAGACTATTGGGGGGAGGCCATTAGCCTCCCTGTTGTTATAGGAGATTACCACTTTAATTGACGGTTTAGGAGCTTCTTATAAAACCCTGGGGTTAGGAAGGTCTGTGCATGTATCTCCTGGTCATAATACTTGGTATCGATATCAAAGGTGTGGCGGCACTGGCGGGGGTCGAGTTCCTTAGAGCCGATAGCAAACGCCCACCAGTTACCAGGATACGTGGCTATGGCCATGGTGTATAGGTCAACGACCGGAAAGACTTTCCTTAACTCTTCCTGCATCTCTATGACTATATCCTTGTGCAGGTGAAGTGATTCCGTGTGTGTGACAAAGAAGCCGTCCTTAGTCAGACAATTAGTTACCGATAAGAAGAACTCCTTCGTAAACAGCGTCCTGGCAAAACCGATGATGTCGGTAGAATCTACAATAACCACGTCGATGTTTGAAGCGCCTTTGATGAACTCAGCCCCATCCATCGTCTTAATCTCTACCCGCGGGTCATCTATAGCTGCTGAGACATCAGGGAAGTACTTCTTTGATACATTGATAACCATCTCGTCTATCTCGACAAAGTAGACCTTCTCGACACTCTTGTGTTTAAGCACCTCACGTACGATACCACCGTCGCCCCCCCCAATGACTATGACCCTTTTGGGTGACGGGTGGGCATACATGGCAACGTGTGTCAACATCTCGTGGTAGAAGAACTCATCCCGCTGGGTTATCTGTACGATGTTGTCTAATAGCAGCATCCTGCCAAAAAATGGGTTTTCGATAACCGCAATCTCCTGAAACTTACTCTTGCCTTTATATAGGATGCCCTCTACCTCATAAGTGTGAACGATTGCAGAGTAAGGCTCCTTCTCTATGAATTTGATCATGTTGTCCTCCTAAAAGATAGTGCTATACTATGACAGTATCTGGTATGGTAAAACCGTTGAACTCCGAGGCATAGGAAGTCGTATAAGCCCCTGCGGAGAAGATGAGTATAAGGTCACCGACTTGTGGCTCGATAAGAGAGACGTTTCTATCGATCACGTCAAAGCTGTCACAGCTTGGACCAGCCAGTATCCAGTTTCTTTCACGTCCCGTATGCGGCGTCGTCTCAACAACGTATGAGTATCTGATCCCGCCAACACTCTCCATGAGACCATTAAAGACGCCAACGTCTATATAGAGCCACTTACCGTCGAGTCTGTCAGCCTTTCCAGTTACGCTGGCTATGATGATGCCGGCATCACCCACTACCACCCTTCCAGGTTCGATAAGGATCGACACGTCATCAGTAAACCGTTCACCGATAAGGCCGTCTATGTGCCTCTCTATTGTGTCGATGCCTAAAACGTCCTTAGTGTACTTAACAGGATAACCGCCGCCTATGTCCAGCAGCGACAGATGTAGGCCGGCCTCCTGGGCCTTTGTATAGAGGAGTCTTGCCTTATCAATGGCAATGTTCCAGTTGTAGATGTTGTTGCACTGTGAACCTACGTGAAAGGTAATACCACAGGGATTGAGTCCCTGCCTCTTGGCCTCTAACATAATTTGCAGCGCCTCATCCAGCTCCACCCCGAATTTCTTGCTGAGGGGCCATTCGCTGCCCTCATTGGGTATGGACAACCGGATGTAGACGTTACAGCCTGGGCAGTGATTTGCGAGTTTCTCGACCTCTGTGTAGGAGTCAAACGCGTAGTGTCTTATACCGTAAGCGGCTGCCTCCTTGATAAACGTTATAGTCTTAACAGGGTTGGACGATATTATCCTATCAGGCTTAACACCAAGTCTTGCCAGCACGCGCAGCTCTCCCTCGGAAGATATCTCAAACCCTCCTCCCAACTCGTCTATAACCCTAAGCACCTCTATTGACGGGTTGGCCTTGACGGCATAAAAAACCTTGCTGTTTCTTATCCCGCTGCCAAGGAGATTAAAATTCCTCCTGAGCCTGTCGCCACTAATAACAAGGCACGGCGTCTTTACTGCATTAGAGTCTATGTAGTTTAACACCTTAAGTACGGTCGACTTGTCAACAATCCTTGCAAGAGACTGCTCTATCTTAAACGTCTTTACCATAACCGTTGATTATAACAAAAAATGAAATAAATTTGGTGCATAATTTTCGTTGTCAGGGCAATCGCATTTGAAAGCTTGACGCGTTGTTAGTTGACATTAGGGATTGTCTGAACAAGGATTAAACGGATGGAAGGATTTACAGGAGAGCCTCTTGCAAAACTCCTAAACGAAAGAAGTTTTAGCTCTCCTTATGATAAAATAAGTTTCCCAAACTTAAATCGATAAGGAGAGCATCATGTTAAGAGAGAG
>PEAB01000147.1 GCA_002753395.1 Nitrospirae bacterium MYbinv3
GAGGTGTTTTCAAAATTAAGAGACATGCAAAAGATCATAATAGAGGAGGTAGGTCAGATGCCAATAGTATATGATCTGGAAACAGATATAAGGTTTATGCAAGGTGTGGAGAGAGGGATAGAGAAGGGGATAGAGAAAGGGATAGAGAAGGGGATACTTAAAGGTCGGGAAGAGGGATGGAAAAGTGGTAAAGTCGAAGGCATTATAGAGGGGATGCACAAGACGATTGAGGTTTTGTTAAAGGCTAAGTTTGGGGCTGATAGTCTAAATCTGATGCCAAAGATCAGGATACATGAAGATGAGTCGAGGCTCAATGCTATAACAGAGGCATTGATAAACGCTGAGGACATAAAGGCGTTTGAAGAATTGCTCTAGCCAGGAGGGGGCTAGCCGCTCCCCCGCATAAATGGGGGCAGCATCTCTTCCATCTATCTTATCTGCCAATCGAGAGAGAGGCCGGTTGCAACATAGCCCCCATATGTTATCTTTAGCCCATCCATGAGGTACACATAGATGTTATAGTATTTTCACTGTAAATTATGTCATTCCTGCGAAAGCAGGAATCTATTAGCTTGTGGTTTGCCCTGTCTTGCACGGCAATGACAAAAAGACCCATAACTTTTATATGAAAGTCTAAAAATATCCTTCATAATCAAGGACTTTTATTGCTTGTTGTGCCCGTATTTATCATCTTACAGCTTTATGGGTGCATATAAAATTCATGGGGAGTTTAATGGGGTCAAGGGGACTGGTCCCCTTGCGGAGGGGTCTGAGTGAGGGGGTTGCGAACCCCTGCGTTAGTAGGCAAAGCCCTCACTATTTTTCATCTCACAGCTTTATAATAGATTTGATCATTTGATGATACTTATGATTTGGGGCTTTGGATGGGGTTTGTACTGTGGGACAGACGTACAGTTAGATGTTGTCTTCATTGATAGTGATTTTATATAGTTTGACCTTGGTCCTTAGCGTATTTCGATTGATCCCAAGAGCCTTGGCCGCCTTTAGCTGATTGCCCTTAGTCTCCTTTAGGACAATAGAGATCAGGGATCTTTCTACCTCGGATATGATCGTGTCATAGAGATTGCCGTCGTTGAGTTCAGTGATGTCTTTGAGGTACTTGCTTAACTTGTCTTTTAGGAAGTCGTGCATGGAGTAAGACTGTTCCTCGGTAACGAGCAGGTCGTTTTCTTCTATCTTAGTACCCTCTGATATGGCTGCTGCACGAAAGACTGCCCTTTTTAGTTCGCTGACGTTACCGGGCCACCTGTAGTTCAACAGGAGGTTTTTAGCGTTATCGGAGAACTCCTTCACCTGTGTTTCGTACTTCCTTCGCGAAGACTCTAGAAAGTGTTCGGCTATAACCAAGATATCCTCCTTGCGTTCCCTTAATGGGGGGAGCTTGATCTCGTGCTTGTGCAAGATATCATAGAGTTCTGAGTTAAACAATGACTCGGCAACTACATCTTTGAGGTTCTTATTGGTAGAGACTATGACCCTAACGTTAGCAACAACAACGGTATTGCCGCCAACAGGGACATACTGCGCAGTTTTTATGAATTCCAGTATCCTGCTCTGAAGGGTGACGTCCAGGTTTGTTATCTCGTCAATAAAGAGGGTGCCCCCATTTGCACGGGCAATACTGCCGTAACTGGTAAACCGCCTTTGATCAGAGACGTCGTCTAACTTGCCAAACAGGATTGCATCAAATAGCTCACCTGGCATGCAGGACGCATTTACCGGGACAAATGGGCCATCCTTCCTGCTGCCAAGATTGTGGATGGCCCTGGCGATGAACTCTTTGCCTGTGCCACATTCGCCTATAATCAGCACTGCCTCCTGCCTTAAGGCATCCCTCTCAACATCCTTTAGCACCTTTGCCATCTTCTTGCTTTTACCTATCAATGGGTTGAGGTCTCTTGTCCCGTGCAGGGCACGCAGTCGAGACAGTTCTAGTCGCTGCGCCATGTCCTGAGCGGCCTTTTCTACAACAACCGTTAGCTCATCTATGTTTACGGGGTTTATAAGACAGCAGAAGACGCCTTCTCGTAAGAAGGTGGACTGAGCTGCCCTGTCTTCGTGTCTACAAAGGGCAATCACAGGGGTTTCAGGATATACTGCTCGTATCTTGTGCAGGGCGTCAAGGCCGTTGGAATCGGGTATAGAAGTATTTAATAGCACAATCTGTTCTGTTGCCTTGAGCATATGTAAGGCCGATTGAAAGTCAATGCTCTGGATAATATTAAATCCCAACGGGATCAGCGTTCTTTCGGCTTTAAGTGCTACCGTTTTATCATCATCTATAATTAAGAGTTCCTTTGCCATAGCCAACGATACAGGAGAGGGACCCCTCATAGTTTACATGGGGTCCCCTTATGTGCACCCGAATATACGACTGGTGTTAAAATGTGTGGTGTGTAAACCTTTATTTTCTTGAAAAGCTACTATGCCCTTCCAGCGCTGCCGAGCACTTTTTCATTCTTATCCTTGATCATCTTGATTAGTTCTTCCCGAGCTGGTCCGAGGTACTTGCGCGGGTCAAACTCCTTGGGGTTATCTCCGAGCACCTTTCTTATGAGCGCTGTCATGGCAAGCCTGCCGTCGCTATCTATGTTTATCTTACAGACGGCTGAGGTTGCTGCCCTGCGGAGCTGCTCTACTGATACGCCGACAGCGTTTTCGATCTTGCCGCCATATTTGTTTATCATATCAACGTACTCTGGTATAACGGATGATGCCCCGTGAAGCACTATTGGAAACCCCGGGATCCTGCGTTCTACTTCCTCAAGGATGTCAAACCTCAGTGGCGTGGGTTCCTCTCCGGGCTTTACCTTAAACTTATACGCCCCGTGTGATGTCCCTATGGAGATCGCTAGTGAGTCCACACCTGTGCGCTTTACGAAGTCCTCCACCTCTTCAGGCTTTGTGTAGTGGCTTACCTCCGATGAGACGTCGTCCTCAATGCCGGCCAGAACGCCAAGCTCTCCCTCTACTGTAACATCGTGCGCACGGGCATACTCGACGACCTTCTTTGTCAGGGCGATGTTTTCCTCGTATGGGTGGTGTGAGCCGTCTATCATAACCGAGGAGAAGCCTGTATCTATGCACGACTTACAAAGCTCAAAGGTGTCTCCGTGATCAAGATGCAAGACGACAGGGATATTGCCGCCCATGTCCTTCATCATCTGAACCGCCCCCATAGCCATAAACCGCAGCAGGGTCTGATTGGCGTACTTCCTTGCTCCACTTGATACCTGTAAGATTACGGGTGATTTTGTCTCCACGCACCCTATGATTATTGCCTGGAGCTGTTCCATGTTGTTGAAATTATAAGCAGGGATTGCATAACCTCCCTTGATGGCCTTCTGAAAAAGCTCTTTACTGTTTACCAGACCAAGCTCCTTGTAACTAACAGTTGCCATAGATACCTCCATCTTTATAATATTTATCAATCAGCAGTGATTGGCTAAGAGCTAATGATAATCAATACTTGTCACTCTTGTCAACAGCCTTAACTACCGATTATTCGTAACAGTTCACCCGTATGTATTAAGAGATGTAAAAAAAAGAGGGAGGGCTTTTTGCCTACTGACGCAGGGGTTCGCAGCCCCCTCCATAGACCCTCACACAAGCGTTACGCTCATTCAGTCCGCTCCCTACGGTCGCTAGGCAGTTCCCTTGACCCCATTATATTGATGTTTATGCACAATGTTTCAATCGTAACTGAACTATTACAATATTATGTTATTAAGGAGGGTACTTTGAAGAACTGCAGGTGTTTTGTGTAGGGTATTGACCCCGTAAATATGGGGCGTAGGTGAGTTAAGTTGATGCTCTCTTGTATCCGTTGATATAGGCGATATAGGTATTATCAATAAAAGTCTTAAGAGACTCAGGGATGCGAGTGCGTGGAGCTATCAGAACGACAGCGTTTTTATGGCTAAATGTTATATGTATCTGCGGAGGCTTGGCAGCTTTGCTTAAAAAGCTGGAAATATGCTTATGAACATTTAAAACATACTCCACAAAAAACCACAACAACCACTTACCTCTTACAAACTTTAGATGTCTGTCTCCCGCTCTAAACTCCTTTTCAATATCTGTCACATCAACACCGGACTCATAGGTAATACCACATTGTTTATGTATATACTCTTCAACTATCAAATCAACTTTTGACAAAGGATACAGATGGATTTCACATTCTTTAATGGTAAATAGGTTACTCATTTCAATGTTATTAAGATTCATTTTCATGTCATTTCGACTCCAATAAATAACCCATGACATCAATGTAACCATTTTCTCTTGAAATGCTTTCAATTGCTGGTAGTCCTGCACAAGTAGTGGTGACAGTAAACTTAACACCCTCCCCTAACCCCTCCCATCAAGGGAGGGGGATTGAATATCACTACCTCTGCAGGACTACCCAATTGCTCATCAAAAAGATCAAGAATCTTACCTGCTTCACTTATATCAATTGACTCTATATTAAAAAGCTCAGTGAGGACTCTTTCGCAAGTACCTCTGTTGACAATATCATTTTCAATAGAGTACTTATCTGTTATGTACATGTTGGTGTTCTGAGGCAATGGTTCATCAAGAAATTCAGAGAGATCACGATCTACAAAAAATGCTATATCATGTTTGGAATATGATAAGAGATTTTGGTAGTCCTGTAGAAGTAGTGATGGCGCTACTTTTGTTCTTAATGGCTGATTTGCTGTAATACATTGAGAATTTATTTTAAGGAGAGCCTCTTGCAAAACTCCTAAACGAAAGAAGTTTTAGCTCTCCTTATGATAAAATAAGTTTCCCAAACTTAAATCGATAAGGAGAGCATCATGTTAAGAGAGAGTA
>PEAB01000148.1 GCA_002753395.1 Nitrospirae bacterium MYbinv3
CCACGCCTGACATTTACGGGGTCAAGGGGACGAGTCCCCTTGTGGGAGGGTCTAGGGAGGGCAAAGCCCTCTCTATTTTTTTGCATCTTTATATCCTTAAGTCAACAGCATTAGGGGTGAAGGGAAGGTGTTAAGTTTACTGTTACCACTACTTGTGCATGACTACCTATAATTTTAGTTCCCATGTTTTTCTCCCGCACCCTTCCTTTCCTTTGTCCTTTGGGGCGCATAAGAAAGTCGTGGGAAATTATGTCATTCCCCTGTTCAAGCCAGGGGCAGGCTCTGCGAAAGCAGGAATCTATTAGCTTGTGGATTGCCGTGTCGAGCACGGCAATGACAGGACGACCCATAAGTCTTATATGAAAGTCTAAAAATATCCTACATAATCAATGACTTTCATTGCTTGTTGTGTCCGTAAGGTCATGGTGGTTCTTATGCACCCGTCCTTTGTTTAAGATTTCAGTTGAAATGTGTTATGATTAATATATGTTCTTATTTAAGAAGATAAGACTTAAGCACCTTTTAACTGCCTTTTCAAAGTCAATGGACTATGTCGATAAGGCATTGTCCAATCACCATCTAAGGGTAGCATGCATAGCAAACGACATTGCAGATGCCTTTGATTTGCCAAGACAGGATAGGGTGAATATCTTTCTCGCCTCAGTTTTGCACGACATAGGGGTGTTTTCCTTGAAAGAAAAACTTGAGCTGGTAAATTATGAACTCAAAAACCCTCATGCCCATGCAGAAAAAGGCTACATACTTATAAGGGATTTCAAGATGTTTTGTGATATATCAAATATAATAAGATATCATCATGTCCCGTGGGATTACGGAAAAGGCCGGTTCTTTGATGAGGTTGAGGTTCCAATTGGGGCACATGTCATTCATCTTGCCGACAGGATAGAGATCCTTATTAACAAGGATCAGGAGATATTAAGTCAGCGCGACGCCATTACTAAAGCGATTAATTCACGAAAGAATTCTTTGTTTATTCCGGAAATGGTTGAGGCATTTATCGATCTAGCCTCAAAAGAGTGCTTCTGGTTTGACGCCTCCGCTCCAGAGATTGACCAGACGATAGAATTAAAAGGGATAATGTCTGACGCTGAGATAGACATTCATGAACTTGTCGAGATATCTAAGCTATACAGCCATGTAATTGATTTTAGGAGCAGCTTCACCGCCTTGCACTCGGCAGGGGTGAGTGCAGTTTCAAGTCTATTGGCTCAACTTGTGGGATTCTCTTCTATTGAGTGTCAGATGATGTCAGTAGCCGGCTATCTACACGACATAGGAAAACTCTCCGTACCAACTGAGTTGTTAGAAAAACAGGGCAAACTCACAGAGAATGAGTTCAACATAATGAAACACCATGTCTATCAATCGTACAGGATACTTGCCTCTGTCAAAAACATGGAAACCATAAACTCCTGGGCATCCTTTCACCACGAGAGGATTGATGGCAGCGGCTACCCCTTTCATCTACGTGGCAAGGACCTCCCAATAGGGGCAAGGATCGTAGCCGTAGCTGACGTCTTTACCGCCATCACAGAGGATAGACCCTATAGAAAGGGTATGACTGAGGAACAGTCCCTTAGACTGCTACAAGAGCTAGCCGCACAAAACGCCCTTGACAGCGATATCGTAAGCATCGCAATCTCATACATAGGGGAACTCAATGATATACGTAATGCCCTGCAAACAAAGGCAAATAACGATTACAGCAGCATAAAATTATCAAACGTTTGCTAATTATGAACGCCGTTAACATAGGGAGCCTTGTCCTGGGTGAAAGACCGTTGATTGCCGTCGCCCTTACAGACAGAGATGCTGCCGCAATCAATACGCTGCACGGGGCTGACCTCATAGAGCTGCGCATAGATATGTTTAACGACCTCAGCGATCATAATGTTAAAAGTGTATTTGCAATGGCACGGGATAGATTTGGCGTACCAATTATAGCAACCTGCCGCTTGGAATGTGAGGGCGGTTTTAGGAAGATTGCAGAGGATGACAGGTTAGAACTCTTAAAGGCCGTAACGGGGCTGTCTGATGCTATAGATGTAGAGATAAACTCTGAAATTGCCACCAGCGTGATTGCCCATGTAAAACAGGCCAACAAGACTGTGATCACCTCCTATCACAACTTTCAACACACCCCGCCAATTGAAGAGCTAACGGCCATCATGGCCAAGTGCAAGCAGGCCGGCGGACACATAACAAAGATAGCCGTAATGGCCAACTCACAGGATGACCTTCAGACCATGACGCTGTTTACTATAGACCACTACAGAGACAACATCGTTACCATCGTTATGGGTAGACTTGGGATGGCCTCACGGGTGTTCTTTCCGCTTATAGGCTCGCTCTTTACCTTTGCCAGCATCGAAACGCTCTCAGCGCCGGGTCAGATGCCTATCCACGATGTAAGCAAGTTCCTGCGATAACCCTGAGAGGCGTTAAGCGCTTCTACTATTTCCTGTTAAAATCCTAATTCATTTGTCTCTTTTCTTTATATCATATGCTTTGTTACAATAAAACATTTCTACGATGGTTTAACCGTCAAGTTTTCATGTTAGGAGGAAAAGGTGATGAAAAATATGAAGATTAGTTTGAAGCTGTGTCTTTCGTTCGGATTTGTTCTGTTGTTGCTGCTCATAATGGGAGCTGCCGGCTATTGGGGGATTGAGTTAATACACAACACGGTAGACAAGATGCTTGCTATAGATGCAAAGTTAGTAGAGCACTCCGCAAGGTTGAGGGCTGATATCCTCAACCTAAGGAGGTACGAAAAAGACGCGTTTATAAACATCGCAGACCAGGAAAAGGTAGAGAGTTATTACAAAAAGTGGAACGAGTCAAAGGGTAAGGCTGCTGAAAGGATTGCCGAGCTTGAAAAGGCTGTAGTCTCCCAAAAGGACAAGGACGTCATCGCCTCTATAAAGACTGAATTTAACACATATGACAACGGCTTTAACAAGGTTTATGCGATGATCCGCGAGGGCAAGATCAAAACGACACAAGAGGCCAATACAGCAATCGGCAGTGTCAAAGATGAGACGCACAGAATGGAAAAGACCTCTGTTGAGTTTGCTCAGGAAGGTGTCAAACGTATGCAGACGGTGGAATCAACAATCGGTGAAACCAGAAAACATGTGCTAAACTTCATGCTTATCGTTGCCTTGATCTCAGCCGCTATTGTTGTCGTGTTTTCCTGCCTGATTACACGCAGTATTACTCAGCCCTTGATTATGGCGGTGGAATTAAATGACACAATCGCCAGAGGCGACCTTACTGTGGATATCGACGTCAACAGAAGAGACGAAATAGGTCACATGCTTGAGGCAATGAAGGGTATGGTTGTAAAACTTAAGACAGTGGTTGTTGAAGCCTCCACGACCGTTGAGAGTGTAGCAGAGGGCAGCGTGGAGATATCCTCAGGCACTCAGCAGTTGGCAGATGGCGCCACAGCACAAGCTGCATCCGTAGAGGAGGCGTCATCCTCAATGGAAGAGATGACGTCCAACATCAAGCAGAGCGCCGATAATGCCCACCAAACCGAGAGGATAGCGGTTCAGGCGGCCAGTGATGCCAAAGAAGGTGGGGCGGCAGTTGCAGAGGCGGTACACGCAATGAAGCAGATAGCCGAGAAAATCTCTATAATCGAGGAGATAGCGCGTCAGACCAATCTCTTAGCCTTAAATGCGGCGATAGAGGCCGCTCGAGCTGGTGAGCACGGTAAGGGGTTTGCCGTCGTTGCCTCAGAGGTTAGGAAACTGGCCGAGAGAAGCCAGAAGGCCGCAGGAGAGATCGGCCATCTGTCCCTTTCAAGTGTTCAGATAGCAGAAAAGGCTGGCGACATGTTGCTGAGACTTGTCCCTGACATACAGAGAACGTCTGAACTCGTACAGGAGATAAGCACGGCAAGCAATGAGCAAAGTATTGGCGCCGACCAGATCAATAAGGCCATCCAGCAGCTGGATCAGGTGGTTCAGCAAAACGCCGGCGCTTCAGAAGAGATAGCGTCCACATCGCAAGAACTCAGCTCGTACGCAGAACAACTAAGAAATACCCTGAGATTCTTTAAAATCGGTGAAGGAGTCATTAGAAGGTCTGGTGGTTTGGCAGAGCGAAAGAGGAGACACGTCCCTGCTGCCATTACCCACGAGAGAAGACCGATAGTTAAAGCTCCTGTAGCTCGAAAAGCTACCACTATGCCGCGTATTGAAGCCAAAAAGGCGGCGGTGGGGACGTTTGACTTCTCTAATGCAAGAAGCAAGCACCTTTTGTGGAAGACCAGGCTCAGAGATTTTCTGGACGGTAAAGAGAGTCTCACCGAGGCACAGGCAGTTTCTCATAGAGACTGCGACCTTGGAAAGTGGCTATACTCTGTCGGATTGGATAATTTTGGCCACATGCACGAAATGGACACCCTGGAAAAGATCCACGAAGATCTCCACTCAATAGTAAAGGAGATCGTAAGACTAAAGCATTCAGGCGATACATCAGGCGCTGAGGAAAAGTACGCAAAGATCGGTCCCTTAAGTAAAGAGATAATCGGTTTGTTGACAGAGATAGAAAAAAAGGTTGCATAGGATAACTGTGCTGCTCCAAATTTATCTTCACAGACTTAAGTCCTATACTTTTGCACTTTTTTATAAACCAGCATTTTATGCAGCTCTTGAAAATAGATTCCCGCTTACGCGGGAATGACAGGAAATGGCGCATTTAGCCCCTCTATGTCATTCCTGCGAAAG
>PEAB01000149.1 GCA_002753395.1 Nitrospirae bacterium MYbinv3
CGTGAGACAACAATAAGCCTTTCTGTATCAAATAAGCGGGTTTGTCGTTTTTTCATATAATCGAAGAAATCTATTCTATGTTCATTTTTACGTTCCTCTATAACAATTAAATCAGACAAGTCCTCTATTAATTCCTCAGCCCTTTTCAACTCTTCAATATCTACAATGGCTGCTGCTATACGTCCTTCGCTGTCTTTGATGTATTCTCTGATGTTTACAATCTTACTTGTCTGTTGCTGTTCTATCTGTGCTGACATAAAAAAAATCCTCCTTGTTCACACTCTTTACGAACACCGTAATACCATAATCATAGAACAAGTATTTTAGAAAAGTCAAGAGTAACAGGGCAATTGCATTTGAAATAATCATGATGTTTTTTATGCTAAAGTAATCCTCTCCAACCTGTTAACCAGCCCTTTACGGGGTCAAGGGGGCTGGCCCCCTTGCAGGGTGGGTCTGAGGGAGGGGCGGAGCCGCCTCCCTTCTCTCTTGTCTTTCTTTTCCCCTCGTGTTAGTAGATGCTCCAGTCGCTTGGAACGCCCTGATCGGCGTAGCCTCCGGAGTTTACCGTAGTGCCGTCCATAAACCACATGTACACGGCACCGTTTGAGCCATTCTGCCAGAGGATGTCGCTCTTGCCGTCGCCGTTAAAGTCCTTCCGTGTCTTTTTGCATCCACCGCTAAAACCGACGCTGACGTTCTTGGCTGCCGTCATCGTCAGCGAACACTGATTGCCGATGGGGACGTCGCACCCCGACCATCCGGTAAAGACCGAGCCGTTGTTGGCCTCTGCCGTGAGCATTACCTGGGCGTTGGGCGAATACAGCGCGCTGCCGGTGTTGCCGCTCCAGTTGAGGGTGCCCGTTGAGGTCGTGACGGTGCCATTACCGTTGCCCGTCTTTGTGACGGTCAGGAGTAAGCCGGTTCCCGTGGTGAATGTGGCCTCGACGGTCTTGTTCCCCGTCATCTGCACCGTGCATTGACTTGCGGATGTCGTGTCGCAGCCTGACCATCCGGTAAATGTTGACGACATGCCGGGTTTTGCCGTGAGGGTCACGGATGTGTTGGGGGCATAGCCTGCCGTACCAGTGTTGCCGCTCCATGTCAGGCTGCCCGTGGATGTCGTGATTACGCCGGAGCCATTGCCGGATTTGGTGACGGTGAGGTTGTATTGTGTGGGAGTGGGGGGCGGAGTTGGAGTTGGCGTGTGTGTTGGTGTGGACGAACCGGAGGTGGAAATAGAGATGTAGTCAATCTGTGTTGAATTATTCATCCAACCATTGTTAGGTTGATCTGCAAAAGTAATATAATTCTTATCGAATTGAGTTGAATCAGTGACAGAGACAACTAAAGAACCATCGATAAAAACTTGTATATTATTGCCGTCGTCTGTAATTGTAAGTTCGGAAGTTTTGCCTGGTGCTATTGGTGCCGCTTTGTGAAGAGTCAAATAAGTTTCTGTTCCATTAACTGTTTTAGTTATATCCATCATAGCAGCATCAACGCTAAAAGATATCCTTATACAATTCTTTCCATAACTACCACCAGATGTTGCATCACTTCTTAATAGTGTACTAAAAGCCTCAGTTGCATTAGTTGCATTAAACTTTAAGTTTACGGTTACTTTAGAATCATTTGAAGGTTTAAACTGAGATACGGTATCTATGGTTCCCATCGCCTTTAAAACTAACAGACACGCTGCTATCTGAGCGTTGAAGCCTTGTCGTCCATTTCGTTGTATCAATTGTACTACCATTGAAATCATCATAAAGAACGGCACCGGCGCAGACAGCACTGCCAATGCACATGGCGCCTAACAACACAAGCACCCCCAACAACAAACCTGGCGATAATACGCGGCGACGGGCTTGAGGCGTTAGACGACAGCCTACTCTTGCACGATAAGAAAACATCCTCTCCATAACTAAATCCTCCTTAACATTATCATCATCAATTCTAACAATTCAGAATGAGATATCGTAGCATAACCCTCAAATCCTGCCAAATGATGTTGGCATCCGGGTACTGTGCTGTCAGGACTAATTTGTTCTCCGTTGTCAAAGCCCACCCTTCCCTCATCCTATGCATAAAAAGTGCGTTGCTAAATTTAACCTCGTTTTTTACATTTCTCGAGATATTTAAAATATGTTTCTCTATCAAGACAGGCTGTTCTCATATTGCTCTTAATAATATCTACATCTATTTCATTGTAGACAGGTATAATCACTGGCCTAAGAATGCCATCTTTCCAGTAAGCGCGATGCGAACCATCCTGACGGTGAAACACAAAACCAACTTCCTGAAATATACACTCAAGTACTTTCCAGTTAATCGGTATTAGGCGTGGCACTCACTTTTAATGCGTGTATTGAAAGGCAACGACACCGTGTATTGATTTCTCTTTGCGTATTGGCCTTCTCCTTTAACGATTGCTGTTTTACGTATAAATGTAACTCCACGCCCTTTCAGTACATCGTCAATAGTGCCTTTTTCTATACAGGTTGAGAGAAATAAACGTGTAGCCTCTATCAGATTGGTCTTAGCCTCTTGCTCATTGTTACCTTGCGTCGTAATATCTAATGCAGGGCATGTCGCTACCCAATGATTGGCCTTCCTCTTTAGCCTTAACGGCAACGTAAAATCTATAGAAAACATACTTTTACTTTAAAATATCTGCCAATTAAAATGCAATACCACCACAATCAAACATGGTTATCGTAGCATAATCATTAACTCCTGTCAAATGCCGTTAGCATCCGGGCAGGGTTAATTTATTTTGTCATATAAGCTAAGATTATATCGGGTAGTTGCAGTTAATTCTGTACTTGACTTAGTAGTTCAGTCGAAATATTATAAACCATTGCTATAAAGGGGTCAAGGGGGCTGGCCCTTTTATGCCAGTGCGGCTCGCACCTTGCAGGGGAGGTCTGAGGAGGGGGTGAGGCACCCCTGCCATAAAAGGGGCGGAGCCGCCCTCCTTTTTGTCTTTTTTTTTGGTGTTATAACGTAGAACAAATTACCCGTGAGAATTGCTGGGCTGTGCTGTTGACGCTTGTCTTTTTATGCCATAAACTGCTATTATATAGTCATAGCTTTATTTTAGGGCTAAAGTCACAAAGCTGTAAGAGGTGAATAAAATGGTTATTTCAACAGAGATTGATATCGAGAAGGAGCTGTTTGACCTCCTAAGCACCTACGCTAAAGAATGGCAGGTTAGTGAAAACTGGATCGTGCAACAGGCGCTTGAACAGTATTTCTTAGACAAGTACGATGAGAACCTTAGCGACATGAGGATTGCCTCTCTTTCCGAGGCCGATAGTATTGCCCATGAAGACGTTTTAAAAGAATATGGCCTATCGAGTTAGATGGGAGGCAATAGCATACAAAAAACTGATAAGGTTTGATAGTAAGCATGCCGTTAAGATACTTGACGATCTAAACAAACTTAGTGAAAATCCATACGGTGAGGGAAAGGCGTTGGATGGAAAACTCAAGGGAAAGTACAGGTTACAGGTAGGTGATTACAGGGTCATCTACACGATAAAATAGTCTACGGTTTGGATTATTTCCGTAGGACACAGGAGCGATATTTACAGGTAGCCCTTGAGATATCTTCTCTTGTCGTTTTTATGGTATAATTAATCATGAAGGCTTTAAAGATGCTTTTTGGTAAATAACGGAGCATAAATGTTTAGAACATTATGGTTAAGAATAATGGGGTCAAGGGGGCTTCTTCGTGCCCTGGGCAGGTGCGACCTGCTGCGACAAGATTGCGGCTCGCCCCTCCCCTTGCGGGGGAGGTTTGAGGAGGGGCGCGGTAACGTCGCTGTGACAGCGGAGCCGCCCTCCTTCTTTTCTTCTGTTGTTATAGCTACTTATACTCTTCTGCTTATGATACTTTTTAGCGTGGTGCTTTGCACGGCAAGCGTCGTTGATGCTGCCGATTCGTCATTCACTCAGGCGGACAGGGACCGGATGATCCGCCTGGAAGAGGGTCTCAAGGCCACCAACCAAAGGCTCGACGATAACCTCAGGTTCATCAATCAGAGGTTTGATGCCATCAACCAGAGGTTTGATGCCACCAACCAGAGAATAGACGATCTTAAAGGATTGATATACGTGCTGCTTAGTGGCATGTTTGTTCTTGTCGGGTTCATCTTATGGGACAGACGTACAACTCTGGCTCCTGTGGTGAGAGCCACTAAGGAACTTGAGGCTTATAATGAGAAGCTGACACTCGCAATAAAAGAAAAGGCCGAAAAAGACCCCGAACTGAAAGAGGCATTAAGACACGCGGGATTAATGTAATAGTATTTGCCCTTGTTTGCATTATTCAACGTCTTCAGGCTTTTCTTTGGCCCTTGAGGCGTTTAGTTTTCCTTTATCCCCTGCAGCGTAACTCGTCTATACCATGCTTTACTTAGTGTGGCGTTATACTTTATCATAAAAGTGTGACGGTCCGTAGATTCTCAGCCCTTCGGGTAAGAGACTTCAGGCTATTTTTCATAGGCCAGGCGATATCTCTCATAGGCACGTGGATGCAACAGACGGCCCTTGGGTGGCTCGTCTACTCAATAACGAGGTCGTCGTTTTATCTTGGACTAACGGCCTTGGCGCTTTCCTTGCCGGTGTTGTTTTTCACCCTTGCCGGTGGTGTTATAGCAGACAGGTTCAAGAAGCGAAACGTCCTTATCGCCACACAGGCGTTATCCATAATTCCCGCAAAC
>PEAB01000150.1:0-1667 GCA_002753395.1 Nitrospirae bacterium MYbinv3
CACCGGCTTCCGTGTTTATAGCAGACAGCTTACCATGACAGTGTTCCTCCACGATCATCCTGGCCATGTAGAGTCCAAGTCCTGTGCCTTGTATCTTTTCCTTTGTGGAGTAGTAGGGGAAGAAGATGTTATCCATTATCTCCGGCGATATACCCCCGGCGTTGTCCGTGATCTCTGCAACCACATTGGTATCCGTTTCATGAATGTTTATAGATACCCGGGGGACGGCTACACCTCTGTCCTGGAGCGCCTCCCTTGCGTTTTCGAGGATACTTAGAAACACCTGGACAAGTTCATTAACGTAAGTCTCTATAGTGGTCTCTGACTGACACATGAGGTCTACCTCAATGCCTTTGTGCCTTAACTGCTGTCCTATAATACCAAGGGCCTTTTTGACGATAGTCGTGATATCAGAAGACTCCTTGCCTTTATCCGGTTTGAAGAAGGTGCTAAAGTCGTTTATCGTCTGTGATAAGTGTTGAATCTGGATCTTCATCCTCTCAAGTGCTTCGTTCAACATCCCTTTATCCAGGGTATCAAACATGGTCTCCAACTCAATCCTGTTTATTGATGCGGAGATTGCCGAGATCGGCTGTTTCCATTGATGGGCTATGATGCTCAACATCTCTCCCATCTGCGCCTGTCTCTCACGTAAGAGAAACATCTTGTCCCTGTGCTTCTTTTCGGTGATATCGTTGTGGAATGCAAATATCATTATCTCCTCGTCTAACTCTATGCAGCTTGCGCTTACCTCTACGTTTATCCTTCGAACATTCTTGTGCTGCAATACGGTCTCAAACCTGCTGTGACCCACCTGGATTATTTTCTTCATATGTTCAACAACCTCTTCGTTGCTCTGTCCTATGTCTACATCCATTATGCGCATGCTGCATAACTCATCGTATGAGTAACCTAATAATTCAGAAAAAGCCCGATTTGCATCTCTTATCTTCCCTGTTTGATCAACCAGGACAAAACCGTCAATAGATATGTCAAGTATCATCTTGTTGCGTCTTGACTGTTTTTCTATCGCCTGTTCTGATATCTTCTTGCCCCGTTCACCGGCTATTGCCTCCAACGCAAATGATATGTCGTCGGCAACCTCCTCCAACAGTTTAATTTCCGGTTCAAGGAAGAAATTCTTTTGAGAAACGCCCAATGAAAGCGTGCCAACAACAACTCCGTGTATCATTATCGGAAACGCAGCCAATGAGAGGTAACCTCTCTTAAACGCCTCATCCCTCCAGGTAGCCATTACAGGGTCTGTCGTTACGTCGTTGCATATTGAATGCCTGGCATTCCTTATGGCCGTAGTTGTCGGACATACCATATCCGGTCTGTTTACTATGGACATCACTATACCACTTAGGGCCTCTTCCTCTATCCCGGCAAAGGCAACAGGCTCCACTAATCCCGTTTCTGTATCTATTAACCCAATCCACGCCATTGTGAAGCCTCCATACTCCAGGCAGATATGGCATATCTCCTTAAACAACGCGGCCTCGCCTTTTATACGCACTATGGATTGATTTACCTGGCTCAGGACTGCATAGAGGCGCTTTGCATGGATAAGGCAGTCCTCCATCTCCTTGCGGGCTGTAATGTCCTCTATCATCGCTATATTATACAATCCTCGTCCCTTTTCGTCCCTGATTACACTGGATATC
>PEAB01000150.1:1713-4712 GCA_002753395.1 Nitrospirae bacterium MYbinv3
ATGTTATTTCATTGTTACGCAGTCTGTTTACAAACTCCACACTCTTATCAAGATCGTCGGGGTGAGTTATATCTTTAAATGTCATGCCTCTGAGTTCTTCAGCGGAATATTCCAACATCTCACACAATTGCTTATTTACGTCTATAAACCTGTAGTCTTTACCGGACAGTGCTATGCCAATGGGGGCGTTATCAAACACCTGACGAAAGCGTTCCTCGACCTCATAATGCCTTTGCCTAAAAGCGGCGTTTCGTCTCTGCCATATCATACCAATCCCCATGCCGGATAATGCCATCAGCAGGCTGACTATTATTCCTACGACCTTTGAGAGTGTTCTTATTGGCTGGTAGATTTCGTCCTGGTCAACCTTGGAGACAATAAACCACGGCGTATCCGGCACCGGCATAATCGCCGCGAGCACCGCACGTCCCCTGTAGTCGTACCCCTCCACTACACCCCGCTGCCCAAGTACAGCCATCGCCGAGGGCAGTCGCTTGTACCTGTCTATCGGCAGACGAAACACCAGGGCAGTGCCTTTTCTGTGACGAAGCTCGTTTAAGTACACCACGTCACTGCCCTCCCGGCGGATCAGGAGGGTCTCTGCCGTGTTGCTCTCTACAGGCCAGGTCTGGATTAACGAAAACAACCCATCATAAGGGTCGATATCCACCAGGAATACACCTATCACCTCCCCCGCAATCTCTCCTTTAGTGGGTTCTCTTTTTAATATTGGGATAACGATGCTCAATCTTATAACATTGTGGGTATCAAGGTAAAGGTCAGACATTACGACGTTTTTTGACTTCATTGCCATTTTGAAGGCGGACTTGATTGACATTTCTATTGAGCTGCTCCCGCCTGAACTGTCCTCTTGCGTAGACAATATGACGGTTCCGCTGCCGTCCGTAAGCATGACCCTGATAAACATATGATTCTCTTTCAGGGATATCAGTCGCGCATATAGCAGCTCTCTTTTTGTTTCTGACCTCCCGTCATTGAGGTACTCCTCTGTATGCACGGCAAGGAGGGGATTGTTATAGATATCGGCCGCATCCCTGAGACGTTCGTTGCGCCATGCCGCTATCTGCTGAACCTTGATTCTTGTGATGGTTAATAACTCCTTCTGTATATGCCCCTTGATATGTCCTTTCTGGATATCAAACGCGGCATACCCCACTACGACAATACAAATACCCAGGATAACGAATATCCAGATAGCGCTCCATCCTGAGATGCCTCTGCCTTGCTTGCCCATCATAGTTGGCACATTAAATTTTAATAATACCTCGGTACAAACTCGTTGTCATTGAGGAATTTTACTGAATCACCGCTTTGCCCAATAACAAACAGGCCATTGTTGTAAGCAAATTTATCAACACCTTCCTCTATGACTATACCTGCTACAGCGCCTATTATCTTTCTATTTTCGTATTCCTTAAACACAAGTTTAAAATTTTTAAGCCTTTTAATGTGATCCTTTACATCGTTTACACCCAAGGTGCTTTTAACCTCTATTGCTATTACAAAATCACCATTTACTGCCATTATATCTATCTCCATATCTTTGCTGCGACTTTTTACACGCTGAGAGACATGTTCTACTTCTATGCCTTTTTCTTCAAAGAGCCTCTCCGTAGCCGGTAACACCATCCCCTCAACAAAGTCACCCCACTTGCTCGAAAGTTTACTTACAGCCATGTTGGCTTGTTCAGCGATCCTTTCACTGCGTTGCATCCTCGCCTCATATTCCTTGGCTTCCTGCGCTTTCTTTTCTTCTTTTTCCTTCCTTTCTTGTCTATCTTTTTCTTCTTTTTCCTTCCTTTCCTTATGCTCCTGCTCTATTCTCCTGTTAGCCTCCCGAAATGCTTCCTTTATCTCAACGAAGTCTTTCCTTACTTCCTCAAACCCCTTCATCATTTCTTCAAATGTCATGGCAGCCTCCTTTTTGCTTTAATTATAGCATAATCGGAATGTGTTGTTTTCAGGTTTTTTTGGCATGGTTCATAAAGGCTAAAAAGTAGTTAACAGTTCAAGAAAACGGCATAATGCTAGCAGCACCTGATAAGGTAGATATAGTTACCAAATCAAATGAAATAAGTATTATTATAGTATTATAGCGCGTTTAGATTGGATTAACTACAAAATTCACGGCACTTTAATGGGGTCAAGGGGACTTCTTCGTGCCCGGGGCGGGTGCGACAATTGAGCTCGCCCCCCGATGCGACAAGATTGCGCCTCGCCCCTCCCCTTGTGGGTGGTCTGAGGGAGGGGGTCGGCGACCCCTGGCATATAGGTCAAGCCCTCCATTCTTTCTTTGTATTGCACCCAATCTAAACGCGCAATAAGATAATGAAGACAGAACAATTATAAGTAAGGCCTGTATATGTGAGAAAGGAAAGTAGAACATGTGGTTACTTTTTTGTAACAATGCTTGCATATATTTTGATGCATGAGTTTAACAAACGTACAAGTAATCTGAAAATGACGGATGAATTTATGATATATGTGTTAGATAAAATTCAAACTATAGAAATATCTCTTGCTGGAACAACGATAAAGAGAATTCCAACTCCTGGTGAGGATGCACAAACAATCCTTAATGCGTTAGACATTAGCCTATCAAACAACACTTGAAAAATTCATGCCATGAGTAAAATGTAGGCACGAAATTTTTGCTGCTCTTTTTTGCGTATTACCAATATATTCAACCTTCTACAGCACTATTTTATCTTACAGGTTCTGGAACTTCCGATACAAACCCATTAGTCGCCAAAGAAGGTGCATTCCTGCATCGGGTGGGTGCAGTTTGCACCCGGTTTTGATACCACTTGACACCAGATGATACTGTATGATACAGTAGGAATGTAGGCATATAGCCGACATGCAGTGAAGCCGAAGTGGTGGAATTGGTAGACACGCAAGGTTCAGGGTCTTGTGGGGGTTGCCTCGTGGGGGTTCGAGTCCCCCCTTCGGCATTTTATAAACCGTTGATTTGATTG